>VAZQ01000002.1 GCA_005883115.1 Alphaproteobacteria bacterium
CACTAAGAACGATACCGATCCCGCCGCTGAACTGACGCAGGAGGACGAGGAATCGGCGCTGCCCGAACTCGAAGGCGAGATCGACCTTGCCGCTGCCGCCGGCCCGCTTGCGATGGGCCGTGCGGTGATACTCAGTCATGCCAAGCTCGCGCCCTCCTCGCCTGGGGTCTATCGCATGATCGATGCGAAGGGCGACGTGCTCTATGTCGGCAAGGCGAAAAACATCCGCAAACGCATCATCGCCTATGCCCGCCCGACTGGTTACGAGCCCCGCATCGAACGCATGATCGCGGCAACTGCCGCGCTCGAATTCGTTTCCACAGCGACCGAGACCGAGGCGCTGCTGCTGGAAGCCAATCTGATCAAACGGCTGCGCCCGCGTTTCAATGTGCTGCTGCGGGACGACAAATCGTTTCCGTATATCCTGATCACCGCCGATCACTGGGCGCCGCAAATGCTCAAGCATCGCGGCGCACGCACCCGCGAGGGCAATTACTACGGTCCGTTCGCTTCGGTATGGGCCGTCAACCGCACCATCACCGCCCTCCAGCGCGCCTTTCTGCTGCGCTCGTGCTCGGATGCATTCTTCGAGAGCCGCACCCGACCGTGCCTCCTCTACCAGATCAAGCGCTGCTCCGGCCCCTGCACTCAGGAGATCGATTTTGCCGAGTACGGCAAGCTTGTGGGCGAAGCCAATGCGTTCCTGTCGGGCAAAAGCCAAGCCGTGAAGGATACGCTGGCAGCGGAGATGGAGAAGGCCTCGGCCGCGCTCGAGTTCGAGCGCGCCGCCATTTATCGCGACCGCCTCGCCGCCCTTTCGGCGGTGCAGTCTCATCAGGACATCAATCCACGCGGGGTCGAGGAAGCCGATGTCTTCGCTGTTCACCAGGCCGGCGGCTTCAACTGCGTGGAGGTGTTCTTCTTCCGCACTGGGCAGAACTGGGGCAATCGCGCCTATTTCCCCAAGGCTGATCGCTCGCTTGCGCCCGGCGAGGTGTTGGGCGCGTTCCTTGCTCAATTCTATGATGACAAGCCCGTCCCGCGCACGATCTTCGTCTCGCACGAGATCGATGAGCGCGCGCTGCTGGCTGAAGCCCTATCCACCAAAAGCGGCCACAAGGTCGAGGTGAACGTACCCCAACGCGGCGAGAAGAAGGACCTCGTCGATCACGCGCTCGCCAATGCGCGCGAGGCGCTGGCGCGCAAGCTTGCCGAGAGCTCGTCGCAGCGCAAGCTCCTCGAGGCGCTGGCCGAGGTTTTCGCTCTGGCCGGACCGCCGCGACGTATCGAGGTCTACGACAATAGCCACATCCAGGGCAGCAACGCGGTCGGCGCGATGATCGTCGCTGGTCCGGAGGGATTCCGGAAAAACCAGTACCGCAAGTTCAACATACGTACGGCTGATCTCGCGCCCGGCGATGATTTCGGTATGATGCGGGAGGTCCTGGGCCGCCGCTTCAAGCGCTTGATGAACGAGGCGCCGCGGGGCATGCCCGGGGCGATGAGCCCAGCAGCGCAAGCCAGCGTGCCCCTCGACGTCGCAGGCGGCCCAGAGGGGGAGGACGATTCGCCGTGGCCCGATCTTGTCATCATCGACGGCGGCCGCGGTCAACTCACCGCCGCACAGGAAACGCTCACCAGTCTCGGCATCATCGATGTGCCCCTGGTCGCCATCGCTAAGGGCGCGGATCGGGATGCGGGCATGGAGACCTTTTTGCTACCCGGGCGCGATCCGTTCAAACTCAGGCCGCGCGATCCGGTGCTTTATTTCGTCGAACGACTGCGTGACGAGGCGCATCGTTTTGCGGTCGGCTCGCATCGCATCCGCCGCCGGCGCGATCTACGCGAAGCGGGATTACAGGAGATCCCGGGGATCGGCCCGACCCGCAAGCGTGCGCTGCTTCACCATTTCGGAACCCTCAAGGCCATCGAGCGCGCGGCGCCAGCCGATCTCGCCAAAGTGCCTGGCATCAGTGCAGAGACCGCGCGAAAGATATACGACTTCTTCCACGAACCCGCGGGCTAATGCCGTAAACACGGCTATCCACGCGGCTGGCCGTGCAGATCCCGACTTCTCACCATATGTAATGCTCGGAACCGGCGATTGGCTTTCACGCTTAGGCCGGCGGAAACCTCGGACGAAAGATGATGGGGCGACACCGGCATTCCCGTTTGACGCGGGCGCGGGAAAGGTATTCCTTCGATCCATGGATACGGTCACCTCGCGCCATGTCTCGCCGCGGCAGCTAGCGGTGCCCAACCTGCTGACCTACGCCCGCATCGCTGCGGTGCCGGCGGTCGTGGCCTGCCTCTACTGGCAGGATATTCTGCAGGGAGGGCTGTGGCTGCGTTGGGTCGCCGTTTTCATCTTCATCAGCGCGGGAGTGACCGACGCCCTCGACGGCTATTACGCGCGTAAGCGAGGCGAGCAATCGGCCTTTGGCCGCATGCTCGATCCGATCGCGGACAAGCTCTTGGTGGCGTCCTGTCTGTTGATGTTGGCCGCCGACGGTACCATCCGTGGCTGGTCGCTCTGGGCGGCGATCGTCATTCTCTGCCGCGAGATTCTGGTCTCGGGCCTGCGCGAATATCTCGCGGAGTTGCGGGTCGGCGTGCCGGTGACGCAGCTCGCCAAATGGAAGACGACGCTGCAGCTCATCGCCGTAGGTTTCCTCATTGCCGGGAAGGCGGGGGATGCGGTTGTGCCGGCGGTGACCCCAATCGGGCTCGCCCTTCTCTGGCTTTCGGCTTTACTGACGCTTTACACCGGCTGGGATTATTTCCATGCCGGCGTGCGTCACCTCACCAAGGATTGAGTGTTGAAGCTTCGCTATTTCGCCTGGGTACGCGAGCGCATCGGCAAGCCGGAAGAGGAGATCGAGCCGCCGGCCGGGATTGCCACAGTCTCCGATCTCATGATCTGGCTCAGCCAGCGCGGCGAGGAATACGCGCACGCGTTCGAAAATCCCACAGTGATCCGTGCGGCGATCGATCGCGCCCATGTCAGGGCCGATGCGGCCATTTTGGGGGCGCGGGAGATCGCCTTCTTCCCGCCGATGACCGGGGGCTAGCGCCAGCCAAGCCAGAAATGCAGATGGCCGCCACTGTCCGACTGCAGTGTGAGCCCTTCGATGCCGGGAGCGAGGCGGCCAAGCTCCGCCGCGGCCGCGGCGATATCGGCGCTGTGGTCACATTTACCGGTATATGCCGGCAGGATGAGGCGGGTGCCCCGCTCGCGGCCATGACGCTCGAGCACTATCCGGGAATGGCCGAGGCCGAGATTGTGCGTCACGTCGAAGCGGCCGAACGGCGTTGGCCTCTGCTCGGCGTCGCCGTAGTCCACCGCTATGGCCGGCTCGAGCCCGGCGAAGAGATCGTCCTCGTCGTCACCGCTGCCGCTCACCGTCAGGATGCTTTCGCGGCCGCCGAATTCCTGATGGATTATCTCAAAACGCGTGCGCCGTTCTGGAAACAGGTCGAGCTTGCCGGTAGCGGGCGGCCGCGTGGCAAGATTTGGGTCGACGCCAAACAGTCGGACGATGCGCTCGCCGATCGGTGGACGCCACGCCGCGCCGCAGAGTGACCTAAGCCGCTTTCTTTTTGCCCTTGGGCTGCACCTCGGCCGTATAGTCGGCCATGAGCTGCTCGGTGGTGGCGGCCGGCGTAAACTTCCACTGCGCAATTTCCGACACGGCCGTGACCTCGGCGGCGCTGCCGGTGATGAAGCACTCCGAGAATTGCGTGAGCTCATCGGGCATGATGCGCCGCTCGATCACGTCAATGCCACGCTTCTTCGCCAGCTCGATGACCGTGCGGCGGGTGATGCCATCAAGGAAGCAATCAGCGATTGGCGTGTGAATCTTGCCGTCCCTGATGAAGAAAATGTTGGCGCCGGTGCATTCCGCGACGCGGCCTTGCCAGTCCAGCATCATGGCATCGGCATACCCTTTGCGCTCGGCGATGTGCTTGGAAATGGTGCAGATCATGTAAAGGCCGGCGGCCTTCGCGCGCGCGGGTGCGGTTTTCGGATCGGGCCTGCGGTAGTCTGCGAGGTCGAGCCTGATACCCTTCAATCGCTGCACTGGGTCGAAATAGCTCGGCCATTGCCAGGTGGCGATGGCGACGTGGATCTTGTTGTTCTGCGCCGAAACGCCCATCATCTCCGAGCCGCGCCATGACACGGGCCGCACATAGGCGTCGGTTTGCCCATTTTTTTCGAGCACTAGGCGCTTGGCCGCATCGATCTCGGCGACCGAGTAAGGGATGTCGAAATCGAGCAGCTCGGCCGACCGCTTCAGCCGCTCCGAATGTTCCGTACACTTGAAAATTTCGCCGCCATAGGCGCGCTCCCCCTCGAACACGGAGCTGGCATAATGCAAGCCATGGGAGAGCACATGGAGCGTGGCCTCGCCCCAGGGCACGAGCTTACCGTCGTACCAGATCATCCCCTCGAGGCGGTCATAAGGTTTCTCTGCCATGGCCACTCCGTCCTTATACTTTTGCGTCGCGGGGCGACACCCGGTATGTTTTGCTCCGCCCATGAGAGCGCGCGCGCGCCGCGGGTGCAATCGGTTCGGAGCGGGCCCGCGAGTACCATCGTTTCATGACGGCCGGCTCTGGGATAATAATCTGACCGAGATATGTCAATATGGCTGACCTAAATGCTCCAGTTGCGGCCGACCGCGCCTTGTCCAGCGCAGAAGGGGCGGCTCGCGCCCAGGAACCTATCTGGGACATTATTGAGCTTCTGTTTTTTGCTTACCGGGACTTCATTGGCGACCCCGACGACGTGCTGGCTAAGTTGGGTTTCGGCCGCGCGCATCACCGAGTGCTGCATTTCGTCAACCGTAATCCCGGTATGAAGGTTGCGGAACTACTCGACATCCTGAAGATCACCAAACAGTCGCTCGGCCGGGTCCTCAAGCAACTCATCGACCAGGGTTATGTCGTGCAAAAGGAGGGGGTGAATGATCGGCGCCAGCGCCTGCTCTACGTCACGACGAAAGGGGAGAGCTTGGCGATGAAACTCGCCGGCCTGCAAACCGGCCGCATTGCGCGTGCTCTCTCCGAGATGGGGCCGAACGCCCAGGACACTGCCCGCCGATTTCTGACTGCGGTACTCAACTCCGAGCACCGGGACGCCGTGCTGCGTTTCATCGCGCGCGCCGACCGCGCGCGCCGGGCCCGTGGCTGAGCCGATCCAGCCATGCTAGCCGTGAGCACGGCATCGGCGGCGCTTCCCGACGACGCGCCGCATTTGTTGGTAGTAGACGACGACCGCCGCATCCGTGATCTGCTCTCGCGCTTCTTGTTTGCCGAAGGTTACCGCGTCACCACTGCGGAAACGGCCGCGGACGCGCGCGCCAAACTTGGCGGCCTGCGATTCGATCTGTTGATCCTTGATGTCATGATGCCCGGAGAGACCGGCTTTGATCTCGCCCGCGACCTGCGCGCGTCCTCGAGCGTGCCGATCATCATGCTCACAGCCCGCGACGAACCGCGTAGCCGTATCGAGGGGTTGACCATTGGCGCCGACGACTATGTGAGCAAGCCATTCGAGCCGAGGGAGCTCTCGCTGCGGGTTGCCAGTATTCTACGCCGCAGCCGCCCGGCCGCCGCTCCGGTACCGGAATCGGTGCGCTTCGGTGAATTCCGGTTCCATCTCGTCCGCGGCGAACTCAAACGCGGCGAGGAGGTCGTGCGGCTCACCGATCGGGAGCGCGAAATGCTGCGCTTGCTCGCCGCAACACCCGGTGACACGGTCGCACGGCAAACGCTCGCCGGCACTGACGGCGCGATCGGGGAGCGTGCCGTTGACGTGCAGGTCAATCGCTTGCGCCGCAAGATCGAGCATGATCCGGCCAATCCGCTTCTGGTGCAGACGGTGCGCGGCATCGGATATCGGCTGGTAACGTCGCCATGACCACGCTCGATGGTGGCATAGCCGCGCTGCGCTCGAGCCTGAGCGCGCTCCGCTCAGCCGCGAGCCGCGGTTACGAGTTTTACGACCGTACCAGCGCCACGCTGAAAGGGGTCATGCCAAAGGGCCTCTATGCGCGCGCGTTGTTGATCATCATCGCGCCCATGGTGGTGTTGCAATCGGTCGTGGCCTTCATGTTCATGGAGCGGCATTACAACGCGGTCACGCAGCGGCTCTCCGCCGGCGTGGTGCAGGACATCGCCACGTTGATCGAGATCGACAAGGCGCTTCCCCAGGACCACGCGCTGGTGCGCCGTATCGCGCAGGACAAGCTCGGTCTGGTGGTCGACTTTCTGCCCGTCACCGAGTTGCCGCCTCCGGGCCCGAAGCCGTTCTTCTCGCTCGTGGATCAGGCATTGTCTGACGAGGTCAGGAAGCAGATCGGTCGGCCGTTCTGGATCGATACGGTCGGCCGGTCGGCACTGCTGGAGATACGCATCAAGCTCGACAATGCGGTGATGCGTGTGTTCGCGCCCCGCCGCGCCGCTTATGTCTCCAACTCGCACATTTTTCTGGCGTGGATGGTCGGCACCTCGCTGGTGCTGATCACAGTGGCCGTGCTGTTCCTGCGCAACCAGATCAGACCGGTTCTGCGGCTGGCGGACGCGGCCGAAAGCTTCGGCAAAGGGCGCGAAGTACCCGACTTCCGGCCTCGCGGCGCGCGGGAGGTTCGACGTGCTGCGGTGGCATTCATCGAGATGAAGCGTCGCATCGAGCGCGCACTGGAACAGCGCACCGCAATGCTGGCGGGAGTTTCGCACGACCTGCGCACCATCCTCACCAGGTTCAAGCTCGAGCTTGCCCTCATCGGCGAAAGTCCCGAGGTCGAGGCGATGAAGAAGGACGTGGACGAGATGGGCCGCATGCTGGAAGCTTATCTCGCGTTCGCGCGCGGGGATTCGGGCGAACAGTCGGCCCCAACGGACATGGGCGCCTTCCTCGAAGAGCTCAAGACCGATGCCGAACGCAACGGTCACAAGTCGAGTGTGTACTTCCACGGCCACCCGATCGTCACGGTGCGGCCGGCCGCGTTTAAGCGCTGCCTTGGCAACCTCGTGGCCAACGCCGCGCGGCATGCGCCGTCGATCTCGATTACCGGCCATCGCGACCACCGCTGGCTCACAGTGACCGTGGATGACGATGGCCCGGGAATCGCGCCGCATCTGCGGGAAGAGGTGTTCAAGCCGTTCTTGCGGCTCGATGATGCGCGCAATCAGGACGAAGGCGGCACCGGACTCGGGCTTGCCATCGCGCGCGACATCGCCCGCTCCCACGGCGGCGACATCACCTTGTCGAATAGTCCGCTCGGAGGACTGCGCGCGACAGTGCGGGTGCCGATCTAGACCGCGACAGCATCGTGCTCGCCTCTGTCGCGCCGCTGCTGCGGGCGCAGCCGGCAAACGGAGGCGGGAATCCGGAACAGGTCGTCCAGCAAGCCCGCCCAGCGCTGTCCGCGTGCGAGCGCGCGGTCGAGCGCCGCCATGGTGCGGGCAAGACCTCGGTCCTGGTCGTCGATCCAGGTGCGCAGCACCGATGCGAACAGTAGCGCGAGTCCCTGAGCACGCAGCATGCCACGCGGGCCGGAGGCACCGATGTCGGCAGCTGTCAGCATCCATTGCTGCGAACGCACTGAAAGCGAGTTCAGGGCGAACGCCAGGGAGGGATTGAGGCTGGCCGAGCGCATCAGCGAGCGTACAGCGGCTCTATGGGGCGCGAGCACTTCAAGGCGGCGCATCAGTACGTCGAAGAGCCGCTCGCGCGGCGGCTCATCCGCCAGTTCCGCATCGCCGCCGGCGAGCACCGCGCGGTCGATCTCTCGCATTTGCGCGGCAAGGATGGCGAGCATCGAAGGGAACGTGCCGCGCAGCTCGGAAAGCGATACGCGCGCTGATTTGGCGATCTCGGCAAAGCCGATACGCTCGATAGGCTTTTCGGCCAGCAGTGTCATGAACGCATCGATGATCCGCTCGCGGTCGGATTTGCTGCCGCGCGATGCGGGACGGGCGGCTGACTTGCGTGAAGTCTTGCGAGCCATGGCCGAACTCCTGAAGAGTTTTTCGTGGCATCCAATCTAGGTCGACACCCTGCGGCATTCCAGGGCTGTAGCCCTATCGCGCAGTGCTGCACGATGCGCCGGCAGACCTACGATGTTGATTCAACGAAGCACCCGAGCAAATGGTTCACCCGGCGAGATCGCGCGAGCGCTTGGTCGCCGCGGCGACGGCGGCAGTCATCAGGCGTTCGAGGCCGTCCTGCGCCATCAGGACTTCGAGCGCGGCGGCGGTGGTGCCCCCAGGCGACGTGACGTTCTGCCGCAAAGTTGCGGGATCGAGGAGCGAGCGATTGAGGAGTTCGCCGGCGCCGGCAACCGTGGCGCGCGCGAGGGTGGCGGCAAGCGTCGGGGGCAGACCCGCGGCCGCGCCGGCGCGCGCCATGGACTCGGCGAGCAGGAATACGTAGGCGGGTCCCGAGCCGGAAAGGGCGGTGACCGCATCCATGAGCGCCTCGTCCGTGATCCATTCGACCGCGCCGACCGCTGACAGCAATGCGTCGACGAGCGCGCGCTGCTCCGGCGAGACACGCGGATTTGCGATCGCGACTGTGATGGCGCGGCCGATCGCGGCCGGAGTGTTCGGCATGGCACGAACGAGCGCGGCGCCCGGTAGGTTGTCGGCCAGGAACCGCAATGTCCGGCCGGCCATGATGGACAGGACCACGGTCGCGCCGGCGACGAACGGCGCCAGAGCGGTCAAGACCTCAGGCGCGATCTGCGGCTTGACCGCGAGCACCGCGGCGGCGATGTCGCCGACCGAGTCACGGGGTGGATTGAGGCGCACGCCGCGCTCGGTCAGCGCCGCAATGTCTGGGCTAGGTTGCGGTTCGAGGACCACGACGTTCGCGGGAGAAAGCCCGAGCGCCACCCAGGCGTCCAGCATGGGTCCTCCCATCGTACCGGCGCCGGCGAGCAAGATGGTCTTCGAAAGGCCAGCCAACAGGCGCGTCGTGTGCGGATTCGCTGCTGAGCTCATAATCTGCGCTCGTGCCCAGGTGGGGGTCCGGGCTGGTCCGGGTTCCACGTGTTAGTTCTTGCGTGGGCCACGCCCGCGAGGACGTGAGCGGGTCGCGGAGCTTACGCCTGTCCTTGCGTGTCGAACATGGCAGCGTCGAGCGCCGTGCGCGCCGGCTTTCCCGCCCACACCACGAATTGAAAGGCGGGAAAATAGCGCTCGCAAGCATCGAGCGCCGTCGCCAACAATGCCTCGCACTGCCTTCCCGATGCTTCAACGCCACCGGTGAGCATCAGGGCGTGGCGGTACATAACCAAGCCGTCATGGGTCCACAGATCGAAATGTCCGATCCACATCTGCTCGTTGATGAGCGAGATGAGCTGCTGCACCTCCGCGTGGCAACG
The DNA here is from genome assembly GCA_005883115.1 of Alphaproteobacteria bacterium. Classification (GTDB taxonomy): domain Bacteria; phylum Pseudomonadota; class Alphaproteobacteria; order Rhizobiales; family Xanthobacteraceae; genus VAZQ01. The sequence goes on from VAZQ01000002.1 coordinate 9,393, forward strand.
TTCGGGCACTTTCAGTTCGAAGGCGCAGGCGAGATGCAGCGCTTCGAGGTGGAGCATCCAGGTGTAGGACACCTGGTAATCAGTCCATTTGCCCGCGGCCACAATGGTGATCTCGTCCTCGCCGCCGCGCTCGAACGACCAGCCGTTGGTGGCAGCCACCCGCTCCACCACCTCGAGCGGATTGCCATGGGGCTGTTCGGCAAAATCGATGAGGGCCATGCTTGCTCTCCACCTTCGACACGGGATGCGCACTCGAGCGCACGCACAGCACGCCGCTGCTGAGCAGTCCCCCGGTGGAGCTGAGTGACCGCTCCGGGGCGAATCACCTAGTGACTCGAATATAACCCCACTGATTCCAGTGGCTAAAGCACAATCGAGCTCTGTCGCGATCACTGTTTGGTGGATATCTCGCCGCTGTGGAGTCGTTTCTCCACAGGTTCCGCCACCTGCAGGCAACGCGGTCGGGAGTTCGTCCCGACGCCTCGAGTCCTGATTCCCGAGTCCTGTCAGTCGAATAGACTCGATACCGACTCTTCGGCTGCGGTGCGGCCGATGGCTTCGCCGATCAGGCTGGCGACCGACAGCGTGCGGATATTGCGGGCGACCTTGACCGCCTGCGTGGGTTGGATCGAGTCGGTGATGACGAGCTCCTTGAGCCGCGAGGCAGTGATGCGGGCGACCGCGCCGCCGGACAGCACGCCGTGGGTGATATACGCGTAGACCTCGGTCGCGCCCTGGTCCAATAGAGCATCGGCGGCGTTCACAACGGTTCCGCCGGAATCGATGATGTCATCGACCAAGATGCAGGTATAGCCTTTGACCTCGCCGATAACGTTCATGACTTCGGACTCGCCGGCGCGCTCGCGTCGTTTGTCGACGATCGCGAGCGGCGCGTTGATGCGCTTGGCGAGCCCGCGGGCGCGGCCGACCCCGCCTACGTCGGGCGAGACCACCATCACCTTACTGACATCGAAACGCTCCTTGATGTCACGCACCATCATCGGCGCGGCGTAGAGATTGTCGGTCGGGATGTCGAAAAATCCCTGAATCTGCCCGGCGTGGAGATCAAGCGTCATCACGCGATCGGCGCCGGCGCGCGTGATCAGGTTGGATACAAGCTTGGCCGAGATCGGGGTGCGCGGCGCCGGTTTGCGGTCCTGTCGGGCATAGCCGAAATAGGGAATGACCGCCGTCACGCGCCGCCCCGACGCGCGGCGCAGCGCGTCGATGATGATGAGCAGCTCCATCAAATTGTCGTTGGCGGGGAACGAGGTCGATTGGATGACGAAAACGTCGGTGCCGCGCACGTTTTCCTGGATTTCGACGAAAATTTCCATGTCGGCGAAGCGGCGCACCACCGCCTTCGTCAGCGGGGTCGCCAGGTAGGCGGCGATCGCGTCAGCAAGCGCAGGGTTGGAGTTGCCGGCCACAAGCTTGATCGCTCCGTTATTGGGCCGCATCGTTGTCTCCAGGCGAGAGGCTTCGCGCGCTCGCGGCGCCCTGATAACAAGGGGGCGGCAAGGCTGGCAATATGACCGGCAACGCAGAACGGCCGTTGTCCCGCGAATTCAACCGCTTCCAGCCCGGCCCGCCCAACCGGGGTGGACTTATCCTTCCGCTGATCGACGATCGGCTCTGGCCTGGGCGCTGCAAGGCTGCGGTCAGAGCTTGCTGCGGGCCATTTTCTGCGTTGAGTGCGCTACGAGGGATGTTGACTCCGCTACCGAGGGATCGACGGTCGGCTCGCGAACACGCCGTCCTCCACGCGCTTCGTGATCGTCTACTCGGCGAGCGCGATGGCGCTGATATGGCGCCCGTAGTCGGGCTCACGGCAGTGGCTCGATCGCCGATAGCTGAAGAACCGCTTCGCATTCGCGTACGTGCAATGGCCCAGATCCTCGACGCGGAGGATGCCGGCAGCGCTCAGGCGCGCCGTGATGTAGCCGGGGAGATCGAACAGGGCGTGCGATGGCCTCGCTGACGGCCGGAAGAAGCGTTTGTTGTTCGCGTCCTCGGATGTGAAACGCGTCACGAATTCGGGCCCGACCTCGTAATTCGGCTGGCGGATCGTCGGCCCGAGCGCAACGGCGAGACGGGCCCGGGGCGCCCCGCAGCGTTCCATAGCCGCGATTGTCGCTTCAAGGACGCCGCTTGCCGCGCCGCGCCAGCCGGCATGGGCTACGCCGATGACGCCAGCCGTTGCATCGGCGAATAGGACGGGCGTGCAATCGGCAGTGGTAACGCCAATGGCCAGTCCGGGCACGGTGGTCACAATCGCATCGGCGCGAGGCCTCTCGTGCAGGTGCCATGGCCGCTCGATTGTCACCACGTCTGGCGAATGAACCTGATAGGCGGTGAGCAGGCAATGCGGGTCCACCTCGAGCGCCGCCGCCATGCGCGCACGGTTCTCGGCAACATTGGCCGGCGCATCATCGGATCCAGGCCCGCCGTTGAGGCTGGCATAGACTCCCTCGGAGACGCCGCCCTCACGCGTGAAGAAGGCGTGGCGGACATGCGCAAGCCCGCGGAGCGAATCGGCCTGCAGCATGCCTGCCACTGTCTCGTGCCCGGTTTGCTCGCGAGAATTTCCTGCCGGCATTATCGCGCTCTCATGCCTCGAAACCGGGCAGGCGCTCGAGTTTCGGGTCGGCCACCCCGATGGCCTTGAACAGGCGGCCCATTCCAGTGCGATCCTCGCTGGTGAGCCGCACCAGCGCGGCGTCGATCGCGTCGGCATACTCGGAAGGCGCGGCCGCCTTGAGCGCCGCCGCGCGCTGCTCGATCCCGAGGCCGCGCAAAAACTCGCCCTGCGGCACCGGTCCGTGTACCCGCGCGCCCATGCCCTCGGCTGCGTGCGCCAGCGCCTCAAAATCCACATGCGCGGTGAGATCGACCAGGCCGGGCGCCAACAGCGGCTCTACGAATTGATGTCCTCCGACTGCTTGCAGCGTGTCCCCGATTGCGCTCTGCGCGTGGCCGTAGTCGATCATCAGCGCGCCGCCACCGCGCCGCGCGACCCGTCGACCGATCTCGAGCGCGATGTTGTCGGCGCGCCATTCGAAGATGTCGCCGATCTTGGCTGCGCGCAACCTGCTTGGCAGAAGCTTATCGAACAGCGGGATCGGATCACGATGGATGCTGAAATGTAACTTCTCATCCTCCATCTTGATCACCCGCTCGTGCCAGCCATCCGCGCACATGACCGCCTGATGGACCGGCAGTGCGTCGAAGAATTCGTTGGCGAGCACGATCAGCGGCGTGTCAGGAACCTGCTCGATCGAACGATGCCACGACACCGGCACGTCTGCGCTGCCCAAAGCCTGGCGCTGCAGACGCTCCAGCGCCGGGCTGATCTCGATTAAATGCACGTCGATCGTGGCGCGGAAGTCCGGCACCACCTTGGCTGCCCGCAACACGTCGACCATCATGGTGCCGCGGCCTGGCCCGAGCTCGACCAGGCTGAGCTTTCCCGGCGACCCCGTCGCCCGCCAGGTCGCGGCCGCCCACAGACCGATAAGCTCGCCGAACATCTGACTGATCTCGGGAGCCGTCGTAAAGTCGCCCGACGCGCCGAACGGGTCGCGCGTCGCGTAATAACCCCGTTCGGGATGGGCGAGACAAAGCTCCATGTATTGCGCCACGCCCATCGGGCCGCCGACCGCAATACGCCGGCGAATATCCGCTTCGAGCGGGGCAATCTCCATCATGTCCGCCGCACCGCCCCCTTGCGCAAGGCTGCCGCCATGAGCGCGATGCCTGCAAGCATCAACGGCACCGACAGTAGCGTGCCCATGGTCAAGCCGCCCCACAGGAATCCGAGCTGGGGATCCGGCTCGCGAAACTGCTCGCAAACCGATCGCGCGAGCGCGTAGCCAAAGGTAAAGGCGCCGAGGATGAAGCCTGGTCGCTTGAGGGCGCCAGCGCGAATGAGCACGGTGAGCAGTGCGAACAGCAGCAGACCTTCGAGCGCGGCCTCGTACAGTTGGCTCGGGTGGCGCGGCAAGGGCCCGCCGGTTGGAAACACCATGGCCCACGGCACGTCGGTGGGTCGGCCCCAAAGCTCGCCATTTATGAAATTGGCAATGCGCCCGAGAAAGATCCCGATCGTCCCCGCTGCACAGGTGATGTCCCCGAGCGAAAGGATGGATAGACAGCGATGGCGCGCGAACAAGACGACGGCGAGCACGCAGCCGAGAAAGCCGCCGTGAAAGGACATGCCGCCCTTCCAGAGCTGGAAGCTCTCCAACGGGTGTGTGGCGAAATAGCTCGGATTGTAAAACAGCACGTAGCCGATGCGCCCGCCCAGGATAATGCCGAGCGTCACCCACAGCACGAAATCGTCATAATCGCTGACGGTCATGGGTACCGGCGAGGCCCAGAGCTGCTCACGCCGGATGATTGCGCGCGCATAGAGCCAGCCCAGGAGTATGCCGATGATGTAGGCGAGCGCATACCAGCGGATGGCGATCGGCCCGAAGCTAACGAGCACAGGGTCGATTGCGGGGAAGGGAAGGGCGTAAAGCGACATCGGGCGACTCGCGTAAGCCCGGGTGATGCGGGCAGCGAGCCGGTGAAGTCAAGCCGCCGTGCCCGCACCTTATCAGCGGGCCGACCCTGAAGATGCCACCCGCGCTTATTGGTATAACAGGGCGCGTTCTGCTCGCCCTTGCGGGCGGAGCAAACGGTGCCCATTGTTGTGGGGCGATTTGAATTCGAACCCGAGACCAGCGATGACCCAGACCACCAACCGTTTCTTCGACGAAATGGCGAGGCTCATGAACGATGCGGCCGGCGTCGCGTCGGGCGTGCGGCGCGAGTTCGACACGATGTTCCGCAACCAAGCCGACCGCATCCTGCGCGACCTCGACGTGGTCAAGCGCGAGGAATTCGAGGCCGTCAAGGAAATGGCGCGCCTCGCGCGCGAAGAAAACGAGGCCTTGAAGGCGCGCATTGCCGCGCTCGAGGCCAAGCTTGGATCCGGCAACCCATAAGCACTTGGATTGCGATCGTTTTCTGCGCAACCCCGGGCTGTCGCGCATTTCTTGTCTTTCTCCGGCCCGCTCGCTATAAGCGCGCCGAACCGCCGGCACGGCGCCCCGGCCGCGCATTGCTGCGGCCCAGAACCCTAGGAGCGAGCTGGTAACGAAACGGGCCGCAGCGTCTCGGCGGCCTTTTGTTGCGAGAGGAAGTTGCACCATGGCGAGCGTCAAGGAGATGAAGGCGGTGACGCGTTCGCGGGCCGGCAAGGGGGCTGCCCGTGCCGAGCGTCGCGCCGGCCACGTGCCGGGCGTGGTCTATGGCGACGGCAAACCGCCGCTCAACGTCTTGGTGGACCACGCCGATCTCAAGCAGCGCATCTATGGCGGCCGCTTTCTGACGACCATCTACGAGCTCGAGATCGACGGCACGAAACAGCGTGTCATCCCACGCGATTTTCAGCTCGATCCGATAAAGGATCTTCCGGTGCACGTCGACTTTCTGCGGCTGGGCGAGGGCGCGCAAATCCGAGTGCGTATTCCGGTGCACGTCGTCAATGCCGATCAGGCGCCGGGTGTCAAACGCGGCGGCACCGTCAATATTGTCACCCACGCGGTGCAAGTGGTGTGCTCGCCCGAGCACATTCCGGAGTCTATCGACGTCGACATTTCCGGGCTGGAGATCAATTACTCGAAGCACCTGAACGAGGTCCCGCTGCCGCGGAACGTGCGCGTCGTCGGCAGGCTCGATGATACCTTGGTCACCATCGTGCCGCCGTCAGGTTACGCGGAAGAGATGAAGGCGGCGGCGGAAGCTGCCGCCGCCGCTGCTGCCGCCGCGGCCGCCGCCGCGGAGGCCGGGATTGCTCCCGAAGGCGCGGCTCCCGGCGCAGCACCTGGTGCGGCTCCGGCCGCGGGGGCTCCGGGCGTCGCCGGCGCTCCTGCTGCCCCTGCCGCCGCGCCAGCGGCAGAGAAGAAGCCTGCGGCCGCGGAGAAGAAATGAAGAAATAAGGACACTTCCTGTCATCGCGCACGCCGGCACTCCGGAAACGTGCACGATGCGGGAAACGCCCGCTGCGTCGATCTCGTCCGAGATTCCTGGATGCCCACTGGCGCGGGCATGACCGCATGGACAGGACTTCATGCTGCTCCTCGTCGGGCTCGGCAATCCCGGTTCGCAGTACGCCGGCAATCGACACAACATCGGGTTCATGGCGCTCGACGCGATCGCCAAGCGCAATGGCATCCGCCCCTGGCGCCGGCGCTTTCAGGGCCTATCGGCGGAAGGACCCCTGGGCGGAGAGCGTGCGCTGCTGCTGTTGCCCGGCACATACATGAACGACTCGGGGCGCGCGGTCGCCGAAGCCGCGCATTTTTTCAAGCTCGGCCTCTCGGACATTGTGGTGTTCCACGACGAGATCGACCTCGCGCCCGGCAAGGTGCGGGTCAAGACCGGCGGCGGCATCGCCGGTCATAACGGGCTGCGGTCGATCTCGGCCCACATCGGAAATGACTATCGGCGTGTGCGCATCGGCGTCGGGCACCCGGGCGTGAAGAGTCTGGTCGAGGTGTACGTGCTCAGCGACTTCGGCAAAAACGAGCGGCCCTGGGTGGAGGCTCTGTGCGCCATCATCGCCGACCACACCGAATTGTTGGCGAAAGGCCAGGACGCGGCTTTCCAGAACAAGGTGCATCTGGGCATGCAGGCCAAAGGATTTTTGGCAGCTAACGAGCCAGAGCAGCCCGACGAGTGACATGCGGGCCTACATCGATCAGAGAACATCATGGGCTTCAAATGCGGCATCCTCGGGCTCTCCAACGTGGGTAAGTCGACGCTGTTCAACGCGCTGACGGCGACGGCGGCGGCGCAGGCCTCGAATTATCCGTTCAGCACCATCGAGCCGAACGTGGGCGAGGTCATGGTGCCCGATACGCGCCTCGACGTGCTCGCAAGGCTCGCCAAGTCCGCCAAAATCAAGCCGACACGGCTCACCTTCGTCGATATCGCTGGCCTGGTGCGCGGCGCCTCCAAGGGCCAAGGTCTCGGCAACCAATTTCTCGCCCATGTGCGTGAAGTCGATGCCATCGCGCACGTGGTGCGCTGCTTCGTCGATCCCGATGTTGCGCATGTCGCGGGGGCCATCGACCCGATCGCCGACATCGAAACGATCGACACCGAATTGATGCTGGCGGACCTCGACAGCTTGGAGCGACGTGTAGACAGCCTCGCCAAGAAAGCAAAGGGAACCGACAAGGAGGCGCTCGAAGCCAAGGAGACGCTCGATTTGGTCAACCGGGCACTCGCTCTTTTGCGCGAGGGCAAACCAGCGCGGTTGGTGCAGCGAAAGCCGGAGGAGGAGAAGATCTTTCGCATGCTGGGCCTGCTGACCGCCATTCCGGTGCTTTACGTGTGCAACCTCGACGAGGCGGCCGCCGCGGCTGGCAACGACTTTTCGCGCCGGGTCGAGGAGCGGGCGCGGGAGGAAGGTGCGGCTTGTGTGGTGATCTCGGCCAAAATCGAGGCGGAAATCGCCGTACTGCCGGCGCACGAGCGCGCTGAATACCTGGCTGCGATCGGCCTCGAGGAGCCGGGCCTCGACCGGTTGATCCGCGCCGGCTATGGGCTCCTCAATCTGATCACCTATTTCACCGCCGGCCCGAAGGAGGCGGCAGCCTGGACCGTGACGCGTGGCACGAAGGCGGCGCAGGCGGCCGGCGTCATTCATTCGGACTTCGAGCGCGGCTTTATCCGTGCCGAGACCATCGCCTACGACGATTATGTCGCGCTCGGCGGTGAAGCGAGCGCGCAACAGGCAGGCAAAATGCGGCTCGAGGGCAAATCGTATGTCGTCGCCGATGGCGACGTCATGCACTTCAGATTTGCGACTTGAGTTTGAGCGTCACATCTGTTGTCCGCGCTGGCGGATCGCGCCGAGATGTTCGTTGATACGGAACATGATCAGCACGAATTCGGCGATGATGCGCGCGAAGATCACACCGATCACGACTCCGATTAGACTGGCGAGGATCCAGAACAAGCCGGCGAGCGGACTGAGCGCCATCAGCGCGAGGCCGGATACGATGCCGGAGAGGCCGAAAAGAGCCGAAATGCCGACTGCGAGCCAGTAGAAGAGCTTGATGATCGAGGGGGTAATGAACCGTTCCCATTGGAACAGGTCGCGAAAGTCGAACATGGGTCGTCCTCCTAAGGCAGCGGTGCCGCCAGTTGAGAAACTTGCGCAACCGATGTCGCGCTTCGCAGCCGCTTGCAAGCTGCGCAGCCGCTCGTTCGGCCCTCGGCAACCGCCCATGCGAACAAGGCACTGCGGCATGCCGATGGCCAAACGAGCACCCCGGGCCCGCGTGGTTAATTTCGGCTAAATCGGCCCGTATGGCGGCGACGCGGGTGCGCTTCCTAACGCACTGGATGCTGCCCCGTTGACCTCGTGGGGGGTGCCGTCTACGGAACGGCAACCGCAAGCCGCAGGATGGCCGTGTCCCGTCTACATTGGGAAGATTTCACTCCGGGCCAAATCGCCGAGTGCGGATCGCGGTTGATCACGCGCGCCGAAATCATTGCGTTTGCCGCCGAATACGATCCGCAGCCCATGCATCTCGACGAGGCGGCCGCGCGCGCGAATCTGTTCGGGGGTCTCATTGCGTCGGGTTGGCACAGCTGCTGCATCTTGATGCGTATGCTAAGCGATGACTTCATCGGCCACGCGAGCTTCATGGGCGCACCGGGCGTGGAGGAGGTGAACTGGCTTGCGCCGATACGTCCCGGCGAGCGGATCAAAGCCCGCGCGACTGTGCTCGAGACCCGTGCTTCGCGTAGCCGGCCGGATGTGGGGTTCGTCAAATTCAGGTTCGAACTCGTCAACGCCACCGACCAGCCGGTGATGACGCTGATCGTGAGTCCGATGTTCGGACGGCGTGCTCCCGATTCTGCGCGAGGGAGAGGACCGAAGGCGGCGAGTGAGCGATGAAGTTCTTCGAGGACATTGGCGTTGGCGAGATCAGCGACATCGGGCGCCACACTTTTCCCGCCGAAGACATTAAGGCCT
>VAZQ01000247.1 GCA_005883115.1 Alphaproteobacteria bacterium
GGGTGAGTGGTCCGATGGTGAATGGCCGTCAGTTCGCGTTCTGGCTAGTCATCCTTGGGGTGCTGGCGGCGGCGTTGTGGTTGCTGCACGACGTTCTGCTTCCTTTCGTCACTGGGATCGCGCTTGCTTATGTCCTTGCGCCCCTTGCCGACCGCGCTCAGCGGCTCGGGATGAATCGCACGATCGTCGCGCTCTTGATCGTTGGCGCTCTGGTCGTGTCGCTCATCATCCTGATCTTGCTGCTCGTCCCGCTGTTGCTGCAGCAGGGTGCCGCCTTCATCTCCCACATTCCCGATTATTTCAAGCGCGTGAAAGAGCTCATTGTCGATGCAAACTTGCCTTGGCTAAACTGGCTCGGTGGCGCCGAGTCGAATAAGACATTTTCCGATCTCGTCGGCCAGGTTGCCAGCTGGCTTCTCAGCTTTTCTTATTCGTTGTGGACCGGCGGAAAGGCGCTGGTCTCATTCGCATCAGTACTCATCGTCATGCCGGTCGTGACTTTTTACTTGATCCGCGACTGGCATTCGATGATCGACAAGGTGGATAGCTGGGTCCCACTGCGTCAGCGCCAAATCGTCCGCCAGCTCGGCCGGGAGATCGATGCGGCAATCGGCGGTTTTCTTCGGGGGCAACTTGGCGTCTGTCTTGTGCTTGGCTGTTACTACGCCTTTGGCTTGATGCTGGTAGGGCTGGAGTTCGGGCTGCTCATTGGTCTTATCGCCGGCGTGATCACCTTCGTTCCCTATATCGGCTCAATGACCGGACTGATGATCGCGACGAGCGTGGCAATCGCGCAATTTTGGCCGGACTGGAAACGAATCGCGCTAGTCGTCACTATTTTTTTGGTCGGCCAATTCATCGAGGGCAACATCGTCTCGCCTAAATTCGTAGGCGAGCGTGTGGGATTGCATCCGGTATGGCTGATTTTCGCGATGTTTGCGTTTGGCTATCTGTTCGGTTTCGTCGGCCTTCTCATCGCGGTGCCGCTTGGCGCGGCAATTGCCGTGGTGTTGCGCTTCGCCCTGCGGCAATATTTCGCGAGCTCACTCTATACCGGCGACAAGCCTCGGTGATGTCTTCTCATCCGCGCCAACTCGCTCTTGCACTGTGTCATGCAGAGAATTTTGCTCGCGAGGATTTTCTGAGCGGACCGTCAAACGCGGTGGCGCTTGCCCTCGTCGACGCGTGGCCGGACTGGTCGCACCGCACTGTCATGCTTACCGGCCCCGAAGGTTCAGGTAAGAGCCACCTCGCAGCGATGTGGGCGCAGGCTGCGGGCGCGCGTCTCATCGCGGCGCGCGCGGTGGAGGAGGCGAACGTGCCAGCGGCGCTTGCTACCGGCGCGCTGGTTGTGGAGGACGTGGCCGCCGGATCATTCGAGGAAAAGGCGCTTTTCCATCTTCTCAATCTGGCGCGCGAGCAGGACGCCTTTGTCATGCTTACCGCGCGGACCCCGCCGGCAACGTTTGCCATTGCCGACCTCACCTCCCGCCTCAAGGCGCTCCCGGTTGTCGCGATCGCGCCGCCTGACGATGGCCTCTTGCGCGCGGTGTTACTCAAGCTGTTTTCCGATCGGCAACTCGCGGTGGATGAGGCCCTGTTGGGGTATGTGGGGACACGCATCGAACGGTCTTTTGCCGCGGCGCGCGCCGTAGTGGCGCTTCTCGATGCCGAAGCCATGCGCCGCAAGCGTCCGTTAACCAGGGCGTTGGCCGCTGAGATCCTGCGTACGAGCGAGTCTTGACGGCTCCTTGAGGGCGGGGCCTTATGTCATATCGTCGTCACGGATGACGGCGAGATTGCGCCCCTCATCAGAGCCGCTCCGCCATGGCTGACCGCAGCCAAGTCGTTGTCATGAAAGAAGAAGCCGGTGCCCGCTCGGGGCCGGGTGCGGTTGAGCCCACGCCGGCCATTGATCTCGTCGCGAGCCCGGACCGGTTCATCAATCGCGAGTTGTCATGGCTGCAATTCAACCGGCGCGTGCTCGAAGAGGCGGCCAACGAAGCCCATCCTCTGCTCGAACGTGTTCGGTTCCTGTCGATTTCTGCCAACAATCTCGATGAGTTTTTCATGGTCCGCGTTGCCGGCCTCAAGGCTCAGCTGCGCGCCGGCCTCACCCTCAAGAGCCCAGACGGGCTCACGCCAGCCGAACAGCTCACGCGTATCGGCGACGCCGTGGGCGCGCTTGCGAGCGACCAGCAGAAGCGCTGGCGCGAGCTTCGCCAGATGCTGGCCGGACACGGCATCGTGCTCACCGAAGTCCCGGAGATGGCGAAGAAGGAGAAGACGTGGCTTGAAGATCATTTCCTCAGGCACATCTTCCCTTTGCTCACTCCACTCGCGATCGATCCCGCGCATCCTTTCCCCTTCATTCCCAATCTCGGCTTCACCATTGCGCTGCAGCTCGCGCGCGCGAGCGACGGCAAGGCGATGAACGCGCTCATCCGAATGCCGAACAAGCTCGATCGTTTCGTCCGCCTGCCGGGTGAAGGAACAGCTGCCGCCCGCGTGAGCACGCTGGAGCAGGTGATCGGTCTGTTCATTGGCCGCCTATTCCCAGGCTATGCGGTAAAAGGGCAGGGTGCTTTCCGTGTCATTCGCGACTCCGAGGTCGAAATCGAGGAGGAGGCCGAAGATCTGGTGCGTGAATTCGAGACGGTGCTCAAGCGCAGACGGCGCGGATCGGTCATCCGTCTCGAGATTGACGCCGCCATGCCAGTGGAGCTGCGTCGATTCGTGCAGCGGGCTCTGGCATGTGCCGACGACGAGATTTTCCTGGTCGACGGCGTTTTGGCGCTCAATGAATTATCGCAGCTCATCGGGCTCCTAGACCGGCCCGATCTGGAATTCGTACCCTACAATCCGCGCTACCCCGAACGCATTCGCGATCACGCCGGCGACTGCTTCGCGGCCATTCGGCAAAAAGACCTGGTCGTCCATCATCCGTACGAATCATTTGACGTCGTGGTCCAGTTCCTGCAGCAGGCCGCGCGCGACCCCGACGTGGTCGCAATCAAGCAGACCCTCTACCGGACATCCGCCGAGTCTCCCATCGTCCGCGCGCTCGTCGAGGCAGCTGAAATGGGAAAATCGGTGACCGCGTTGATCGAGCTGAAGGCGCGGTTCGACGAGGAAGCCAATATCCGCTGGTCGCGTGCGCTCGAGCGCGCCGGGGCGCAAGTCGTGTATGGCTTTATCGAGCTCAAAACCCACGCCAAATTGTCGATGGTCGTGCGGCGTGAGGGTGGGGCGCTGGCGTCTTACGTGCACGTCGGCACTATCATCCGGTTACGGCCCGCATCTACACCGATCTCTCGTTCTTCACCTCCGATCCGGTCATCGCGCGCGACGTCGCGCACATTTTCAACTATGTGACCGGTTACGCGGAGCCCGCGGGGCTCGAAAGGATGGCGGTTTCGCCGCTCACGCTGCGCGACCGCATCTGTGAGCACATCGAGCAGGAGATCGCCCACGCGCAGGCCGGTCGCCCGGCCGCGATCTGGATCAAGGACAATGCGCTGGTCGATCCGGAAATCATCGACATGCTCTATGAGGCCTCGCGGGCCGGCGTTTCCGCCGAGCTGGTGGTGCGCGGTATCTGCTGCTTGCGGCCCGGGCTGCCGGGGCTGTCGGAGAACATCAGGGTCAAATCGATCGTTGGTCGTTTTCTCGAACACAGCCGCATTTACTGCTTCGGGGGTGGCCACGGCCTGCCGCACCCCAAGGCGGCGGTATACATCTCCTCTGCCGACATGATGCCGCGCAATCTTGACCGGCGCGTCGAGGTATTGTGCCCGATCCTCAATCCCACCGTGCACGAGCAAGTGCTCGATCAGATCATGGTGGCAAATCTGAAGGACAATGAACAAAGTTGGAAACTGCTACCCGACGGCACCTCGAATCGCATAAAACCAGCCGCGGGCGAGGAGCCTTTCAACGCTCATAAATACTTCATGACCAATCCGAGTCTGTCGGGCCGTGGCAAATCGCTCAAGGAATCATCCCCGCGAAGCCTTATACGCCGTCTCGACCGCTCGTAAGCGGCGTCGCCCCGCCATGAATATCGCGCAAGGTCGTCTCGATTACGGGCCGCCGGTCGCAGTAATCGATATCGGCTCGAACTCCGTGCGGCTGGTCGTGTACGAAGGCCTCACTCGCAGCCCGACGCCGATCTTCAACGAAAAAGTCCTGGCGGGGCTCGGTCGCGAGGTGCAGACGACCGGTCTTCTCGCCGCCGATGCCGTCGATAAAGCACTTGCTGCGCTGCGGCGCTTTCGTGCGCTGTGCGAGCGCATGGAAGTCGCCCAATTATGGGCGATCGCTACTGCCGCATGCCGAGAAGCGAAGAACGGCAAGACTTTCGTCACGGAAGCCGAAGCCATTTGCGGCACTAAGATCGACATCCTCTCGGGCAAGCGCGAAGCCGAACTGTCCGCCCTCGGCGTGATCTCGGGCTTCCACAAGCCGGATGGCATCGTCGGCGATCTCGGCGGCGGCTCGCTCGAGCTTACCGAAGTCCAAGGGCATCGCATCAAGGCCGGCTTGACCCTTCCCTTGGGCGGGCTGGCGCTGCAGGACATTTCCTCGAAGTCGATCAAGAAGGCGGAGAAGATCGTGCGCACGGCGCTCGAGGACGCCCGCCCGCTCGAAAGCGGCAAGGGCCGCACCTTCTATGCCATCGGAGGGACTTGGCGCGCACTGGCACGGCTGCATATTTGGCAGACGGGTTATCCGCTGCACGTCATGCACGGTTATGTGATGCCGGCCCGGGAGGCATACGAGTTCTCCAGTCTTGTGCACCGGGTTGATCCCGAGATGCTCTCGCAGATCGAGGTGGTCACGGATGCTCGGCGCCCATTGCTCGCTTATGCCGCATTAGTGCTGGAAAACCTCGTGCGGCTTGCACGGCCGAAGGACATCGTTATCTCGGCGCTCGGCGTGCGCGAGGGGTTGTTGTATTCGATGCTCGACGCCAAGCAGCGCGACAACGATCCCTTACTCGCGGCGGCAAGCGAACTCAACGTGCTGCGCTCGCGTTCGCCAGCCCATGGCGAGGAGTTGATCGCCTGGACCGACCGCTTCATGGCATCGTCCGGCCTGGAAGAGAGCGCGGAGGAGCGGCGATTGCGTCACGTGGCATGTCTGCTCGCGGATATCGGCTGGCGGGCGCATCCCGATTACCGCGGCGAGCAGTCGCTCAATATCATCGCTAATGCCGCATTTGTCGCCGTGGACCATCCTGGTCGCACCTTCATTGCTCTCGCCGTGTTCTTCCGGCACGTCGGCCTCGTGGACGAGGAGCTCTCGCCTCGGCTGCGCGAGCTTGCCTCGACCCGCGTGCTCGATCGTGCGCGCGTACTTGGCGCCGCGCTGCGTGTCGCCTATCTGGTCTCCGCCTCGACCACTGGCGTGCTGCCGAGGACCCCGATGGTGGTCGAGCGCGGTCGATTGGTGCTGCGCTTTGACAATGGGTTAGCAGCGCTCGCCGGCGAGCGGGTATTTGTGCGGCTGCGCCAGCTCGCGCGGCTTATCGGCCGCGAGCCTGTGATGCAGACTGGGTGAGCAGCGCCCTGTCCGGCTCGTCGCGTTAGCTGGTCGGCCCCGACGGATCGCTCGAGCAGGAGAAGGCGGTCCGACGTTGCGCCTCATTGTTGGCCGTAAAGCAGCCATGGAAGGCTGGAAGGAGAGATGCCGTGCCGATCTGGCAACGATTGCTGATCACGTTGGTGGTCATGCTGCTGACCAGCTACCTTGTCGGGCTATTCTGGCATTGGATTTTCAGCTCGGACATTCCAAGTTACCTCAGCGGCGCCGTCGGTGGGTTGAGTGCCGTTCCCACATGGGAGTTCCTACAGCGGGTGCGTCCGCAGCGCTAAAGCGGCCGGATCCTCTGTGCCCGATCCGCGGTTCTATTGCACGGATCGAGTTTTGTTGTCCCGCGCTCAATATATTACGACACTCCTGATGCTCTCGCCCTTATGCATCAGCTCGAACCCCTTGTTGATGTCCGCGAGCGCCATCGTGTGCGTGATCATCGGGTCGATATCGATCTTGCCATCCATGTACCAATCGACAATTTTGGGCACGTCGGTGCGGCCGCGCGCGCCCCCGAATGCGGTACCTTTCCAGACGCGACCAGTGACCAGTTGAAACGGTCGGGTGGCGATTTCAGCGCCCGCAGGTGCGACGCCAATGATGATGGACTGACCCCACCCGCGATGGCAGGCCTCCAGGGCCTGCCGCATGACGCTGACATTGCCGGTGCAGTCGAACGTATAATCGGCGCCGCCGATCTGATCGGCACCGCGCTTTGTGATGTTGACGAGATGGGCGACTAAGTCGCCGCCCAGCTCTTTCGGATTGACGAAATGTGTCATGCCGAAACGCTCGCCCCATTGCTTCTTCGCGGCGTTGATGTCGACACCAATGATCATGTCAGCGCCGGCAAGCCGCAGGCCCTGGATGACATTTAGTCCGATGCCGCCGAGCCCGAACACGACGCTAGTAGAGCCGGGCTCCACCTTGGCCGTGTTGAGAACGGCGCCGATCCCGGTTGTGACCCCGCAGCCGATGTAGCAGACCTTATCGAACGGCGCGTCCTCGCGAACCTTGGCGACCGCGATCTCGGGAAGCACCGTGAAATTTGAGAAAGTGGATGTGCCCATGTAGTGGTGCAACTTCTTACCGTCGAGCGAGAAGCGTGAAGTGCCGTCGGGCATCACGCCCTGGCCCTGGGTCGCTCGGATGGCGGTGCATAGATTGGTCTTGCGTGACAAACATGACGGGCATTGCCGGCATTCGGGCGTGTAGAGCGGAATGACGTGGTCTCCTTTCCGCACGCTCGCCACCCCTGGGCCCACATCGATGACTATGCCCGCGCCTTCATGGCCAAGAATCGCCGGGAACAGACCTTCCGGATCGGCGCCCGAAAGCGTGAAGTCGTCGGTGTGACAAATGCCGGTGGCTTTCACCTCGACGAGGACTTCGCCGGCTTTCGGCCCGTCCAGCTCGACGTCCATGATTGTCAACGGCTTGCCCTTTTCGAGTGCAACGGCGGCACGCGTTTTCATGGCGACTTCCTCGCAACTGGGATCAGTCACGCTCCACCGCTACGACACGGCCTTTCTCGATTGCAAGCAAGAGCCGCCCCTGCTTGAGAGCGAGAGCCTTATTGCCGAATAGCTCCCGCCGCCACCCGGACATGGCCGGAACATCGGCTTCATCGTCGGCGGCGATGCGGTCGAGATCGTCGACCGTGGCGATTACTTTTGCGGCAACCCCATGCCGTTCCGCGGTCATGCGCAGCAACACCTTGAGCAGCTCCACGGTGGCCTGCCCGTTGATCGGCGGCCTGGGCCGCTCCAACCGCGGCAGCGATTTTGGATCGCGCGCGAGCCCGCGCCGGACCGCCTCGACGATTGCTTCGCCCCATTTCGAGCGCTCGAAGCCCCTGGGTAGGGAGCGCAAGCCTGCGAGGCGTTCGGTGGTCGTGGGTGCCTGGACCGCGATGTCGCTGATGACATCATCCTTGAGAACGCGTCCGCGCGGCACGTCACGCTCCTGCGCCTCGCGCTCGCGCCAAGCGGCGACCTCGATCAGCACGGCGAGCTCCTTGGGCTTGCGTATCCGCGACTTCAAGCGTTCCCAGGCGTGCTCGGGCTCGAAGCGATAGGTCGTAGGCGAGGTGAGCACTTTCATCTCCTCGCGCATCCACTCCGTGCGTCCGCGCTTTTCGAGATCAGCGGAGAGCTTGAGATACACATCGCGCAGGTGTGTGACGTCGGACGTCGCATAGGCGAGTTGCGCCTCGCTGAGCGGCCGACGCGTCCAGTCGGTGAAGCGGTGCGACTTGTCCAGGGTGTCGCCGGTGATGCGTTGCACGAGCTGGTCATAAGAGATGGAATCGCCATAGCCCAGCACCATGGCGGCGACCTGCGTGTCGACGATAGGCGAAGGGATGGTGCCAGCTTCGTGCCAGCAAATTTCGATATCCTGCCGGGCGGCGTGAAATACCTTGGTGACGTTCTCGTTTGCCATCAGTGCGAAAAAGGGAGCAAAATCGATGCCCACCGCGAGCGCGTCGATAACGACCGCCTCTTCGAGACTCGCCATCTGCGCGACGCAGAGCCGCGGGTAATAGGTGTTTTCGCGCAAGAACTCGGTATCGACCGTGACAAAGGGATGCCGCGCCAGGCGCGTGCAGGCGTCCGCGAGTTTCTTGGTCGTCGTGATCGGCTGCATGGGGGCTAAATAGCGCAGAGCGCCGGTTTTGTCAGGGGCGCAGGCATCGTATTGGGGACAGAGGTGGATGTTGGGGATACGGCGGCGCCGTCGATCCAGCCGTGCGAGTTCGGGACGACTGCGCCCACTACCCCCGCACACGCGGCATGTGGATGAACTCCCAGGGTGAGGGCATTTGCGAGACCGGCACTTCGATCAGGGTTGGTCCGTCGCGGCGTTTGAATGCGCGCTTGAGTGCCGCTCGCAGCTCTTGTGGGTTGCGCGCACGCTCCGCCTCAGCACCGAAGCTGTGGGCATAGCGCACGAAATCGGGGTTGGTGAGATCGCTGGCGATCACGCGGTTGCCGAACTGCTCCTCTTGAGTGCGCCGCACGTTGCCGAAGGCTCCGTCGTTAAACACGACGACGCTCAACGGAATGCGATGGTGGACAGCGGTCGCAAGCTCGTTCGAGGTGAAGAGAAAGCCGCCGTCACCCGTGATCGATAGTACCGGTACATCGCGCCGTGCGTGCTGTGCACCGAGTGCGGTGGCGTAGCCCCAGCCGAGATTGTCTTGATAGCCGGGTGAAAGGAAGGTCCTCGGTTTGTAGACCGGAAGCAGGAGCCGGGCGGCAAAGCCGAGCTGGNNNNGGTGACTTCGTCAACGAATATGCCGTCTTCGGGAAGCTCTGCGCGGATTGCTTCGAGAAAAGCGAGCTGCGGGGCGAGCTTTTCGAGGCGCCGGCGCATCTTGGCTTGCCGCTCCTCCATTTCTGCGCGGCGAGAAGATCGATGCTCGGTGGCGAGCGCATCGATCAGACGACGCAATATCGGTTTGGCATCGCCGATCAGTGCCACGGCGGGCGGCGCAAACCTTTCCGGCTCGTCCGCATCGGCATCGATGCGAATGACGGCGAGATCCGGATCGATCCCCCATTGCGTATAGCCGTAGAAAAGCCGCGTCCCCACACCGAGCACCACGTCGGCTTCGCCCCACAATTCGCGGCCGAGCGGCAGCGTGACGCTTAGGGGATCGCGGCTGTCGAGCACGCCGCGACCGCGCCGATAGGCGAGCACCGGCGCCTGCAACAGCTGCGATAATTGGGTGACTTCCGCGGCCGCACCTTGCGCGCCGCCCCCGGCTACGATCAGCGGGCGTTTGGCGGCAGCCAAGCGCTTGGCGGCGTCGCGAATGGCGTCCTCATCGATCGGCTCTAGCGGCGCAGGTAGAACAGGCGCAACCGCCGGGACAAGCGCGCTGCGGCCCCAAACGTCGATAGCGCATTCCACCACCGCCGGGCCGGGCCGGCCGGTGCGCATCGCATGCAAGGCTCGTGCGACCAGCCCCGCAGCCTGCGCCGGCGCGCGAATTCGCGCGGAGAAATCGACCAGACGGGCGATAATGCCAGCCTGGTCGCGAATCTCGTGCAGGTGCCCAAGTCCCCGGCCGATCGCGGATTGCGGGATTTGTCCGACGAGCGCGAGCACCGGTGCGTTCATTCCGTAAGCCGTGAGCAATGCAGCTGCGGAATTGAGCAAGCCAGGTCCAGGCACAACCGAGTAGGCCTGAGGTTCGCCGGTCGCAATGGCTGCGCCGAGCGCGAGATAGGCAGCGCCTTGTTCGTGCCGTGTGTGAACGACCCGGATGTGGTCGGCAGCCTTGAACAGCGCGTCGAAGAGCGCGTCATTGTGCACGCCCGGGAGCGCATAGATCGTCTGAATGCCGTGTGCGATGAGCGCGCTGACGGTTGCCTCGGCGGTCGTCATGCGCACCGCCGCGCTGGCTGGAGACGTTTTGTGCTGCTTGGCCATAATGGTCGAATTGGGCGACGGCGGTGGAGTGTGCAGATCGCTGCCGCGCTGTCGAGGGCTCCGCGTCGCGCGTGATGTCGTTCTTGACAAGCGACCCGGCGCGTGTGCCTTTCCGCGCCCATCGAGGGACATGCGCATGCACCGTTATCGCACCCATACCTGCGGCGCGCTTCGCGCAAGCGATATCGGCAAGGAGGTGCGGCTTTCCGGCTGGTGCCACCGCATCCGCGATCATGGCGGCGTGCTGTTCATCGATCTGCGCGATCACTACGGCATCATCCAAGTGGTGGCGGATCCCGACTCGCCCGCCTTTAAGACGGCCGAGACGCTGCGCTCGGAATCGGTGATTCGGATCGACGGTAAGGTGCGTCAGCGTCCCGCGGGCACCGAAAACCCGGAACTGCCGACCGGCGCCGTTGAAGTCTACATCCGCGAGATCGAGGTGCTCGGGCCGGCTGCTGAGCTGCCGATGCCGGTGTTCGGCGACCAGGAATACCCCGAAGAAATTCGGCTGAAATACCGTTTTCTCGACCTGCGCCGCGAGCGCTTGCATCGAAACATCATGACCCGCGGCGCCGTGATCGATTCGATCAGGCGGCGCATGAAGCAGCAAGGCTTCTTCGAATTTCAGACGCCGATCCTGACTGCGTCTTCTCCCGAAGGGGCGCGTGACTATCTGGTGCCGTCGCGGCTTCATCCTGGGAAATTCTACGCCTTGCCGCAGGCGCCTCAGCAATTCAAGCAGCTGATCATGGTGTCGGGCTTCGACCGCTACTTCCAAATCGCGCCTTGCTTCCGCGACGAGGACGCGCGTGCGGATCGCTCTCCTGGCGAGTTTTACCAGCTCGACCTGGAAATGAGTTTCGTCACCCAGCAGGACGTCTTCGATGCGGTCGAGCCGGTCATGCGCGGGGTGTTCGAGGAGTTTTCCGCTGGGAAGCCCGTGACGCAGAAGTTTCCTCTCATCCCGTATCGGGAAGCGATGGTGAAATACGGCTCCGACAAACCGGATCTGCGTAACCCACTGGTGATCGCCGACGTCTCCGACGAATTCAACGACGCAAGCGTTGCGTTCAATGCCTTCAGAAACTTGATTAAGGCGGGCGGGGTGGTCCGTGCGATTCCTGCGCCCGCAGCCGCGACTCAGCCCCGCTCCTGGTTCGATAGGCTCAATGACTGGGCGCGCTCCGACATGGGCGCGGCGGGGCTTGGATACATTGTTTGGGAAGGCGACGACGGCAAAGGTCCGATCGCCAAATTCGTGCCGGCAGACGTTCAGCAAAAGTTGCGAGCCAAGTCAGGCGTTGGTCCTGGCGATTGCCTGTTTTTCGCGGCCGGCAAACCGGCAGCCGCTGCCAAGCTCGCCGGTGCCGCGCGCAGCAAGATCGGCGAAGAGCTGGGGATGATCGCCAAGGACCGCTTCGAGTTCTGCTGGATTGTCGATTTCCCCATGTACGAATGGAACGAGGAGGAGAAGAGAATCGACTTCTCCCACAATCCCTTCTCGATGCCGAACATGGCGCCCGAACAGTTCCTCGCGCTTGACCCCGCCGACCACGAGACGATCTTGTCCATCAGGGCAATTCAATACGACATCGTCTGCAATGGCGTGGAGCTCTCCTCGGGAGCCATCCGTAACCACAGGCCTGATGTCATGCGCAAGGCGTTTGCGATCGCCGGTTACGAAGAAAATGTGTTGGAACACAAATTCGGGGGTATGCTGCGGGCGCTTTCGCTCGGCGCGCCGCCGCACGGCGGAATCGCCCCAGGCATCGACCGCATCGTGATGCTGCTGTGCGGAGAGGACAATTTGCGAGAGGTCGTACTCTTCCCGATGAATCAGCGCGCCGAGGATTTGATGATGGGTGCGCCGTCGGAGGTCTCGTCCAAGCAGTTGCGCGAGCTGCACATCAGGCTGGCGCTGCCGGAGAAATGATCACTTCTCTTTATTTTAGAAGTCGCAGAAGGGCTTTGTTCAGACAGCGTTGCTGCTTGATTCAATTCCCAAACCGAAGTTGAATTTTGCATGAGGTAAAAGGAAAGCGGCCGTCGTTCCGCTCGACGGATGGCTCCCGATACATACAAGCGCCTTATCCGGGCGCCGGGGAGGAGATCATGCACGACATCGAACGGCGTGCCCTTATAAAGGGCGCGGCAATGGGCGCGCTGGCATTCACGGTCGGTGGCGGCGAGGTTCTGCTCACGCCGCGGGCGGCGCGATCGCAGGGCGTTCCGCTGCGGACGCTCACGGTTGCCCAGGCCGCCACGCTCGATGCGCTCGGCGAAACTCTCGTTCCGGGCGCACGCCAAGCGGGGATATCCCAGTTCGTCGATCAACAGATATCGATCCCGGCAGAG
>VAZQ01000003.1 GCA_005883115.1 Alphaproteobacteria bacterium
CGTCCTCCTTGCGAGTGATCGGCTTGCCGATCGAGCAGAAGCTCGAGTTCTCCGGGGGGGCTTCCTGGTCGGGATGCGTCATCGCGGGCTGGTCAACGCAGCGGCTTGGCGAAGCTGAGCTCGTGACCGTCCGGATCGGTCAGATGGAAGAAGCGCTCGCCCCATTCCGCATCGCGCGGCGCGGTGTCCGCCCGGTAGCCGGCCGCGATCACGCTGGCGTGCAGCGAATCGACGTCGGAATGATAGAAAATGACACGCCCCCACCACGACCAGTTTCGCTCGGCGGGTTGCGCGATCAGATTGAGATAGCTCGTTCCCGCCCGAAAGCTCGTGAACGCAGCCTCGCCTCCGCCGTACAACATCTCGAAGCCGAGCATGCGATAGAAATGCACTGCGCGCGACATATCGTGGGTGGCGAGCGTAACGGCACTGATGCTTTCAATCATGCGGCGGCAACCAATCAGTGCTGCATCTCGCGATCACTCGCTCTTAGCGGCGATGGCCCCGTGCGGATGACGGATGTCGCCGCGTCTGTTGCGCCGGCGCACGTAATTGATTAGCGCGTCCGGCCGCTCGCACTTCACCTTGAGCGCAGCGATGAGTGCATCCTCCGCCGCCACCGTCACGCTCTCATGTTTGCCGGCGATGTTGATCCCGACGGTGAATTCAAGCACGGTGTTCTGCCCCCATTAGTTGGACGTAATGCCCGGGTCGGTTTCTTCAAGCTGCGAGAACCGCACCTGCAGGATCTCCCGCGTGGTGACCCTCCCGGCGCCGTTCTTTTCCAGGAGCACCAACTGCTGCGCATCAGGCAAGCCGGCGGGAATCACCATTTTCCCACCCGCTTTGAGCTGGTGGATCAGGGGCGGCGGAATGAGATCCGGAGCTGCCGTGACGATCACTTTGTCGAAGGGAGCATGCTGAGACCAGCCATGATAACCGTTGGCAATCTTGAGCTCAATGTTGCTGCAGCCCTGCCGGCGCAGTCGTTGCTTTGCTTCTCGGGCAAGCTCTTCGATGATTTCGATGCTGTACACTTGTCGCGCCAGTTGCGCGAGGATCGCTGCCTGGTAGCCGAGCCCGGTCCCGATCTCCAGCACGGTGTCGTTTTCGCTGAGGTCAAGCAGATCGGTCATCAGCGCGACAATGAAGGGTTGCGAGATCGTCTTCTCGAAACCGATTGGAAGCGGAATGTTCGCGTAGGCGTAGGGTTGAAGTTCGAGCGGTACGAACTCGTGCCGCGGCACCTTGCCCATCGCAGTCAGCACGCGTTCATCGAGAGTTGTCTTGCCGAGCACGTTACTTACATGAAATGTCCCGGCGGAGATCTCCACCAGCATCTGTTGACGTAAGATATCGAAATCTTTGGCACTCATTATGCCATCCATTGGGACAAGTCATGGCGCGCCGGGGCGAGCGCGGCGCGACGTGTTCGTGCGTGAAAGTGTAGGCGAAACTCGGTTCCCTTTCCACAGATCGGCGCAAGTCGGGGGCCATGGACCGTTCAGATGCGGAACTCTTCACGCTGAGGGTCGGTGACACGCATACCGTCTCCGGGCTTCTTTCGGCGCCGCCGCACCCGCGCGCCTGCTACGTGCTAGCGCATGGGGCCGGCGCCGGAATGTCCCACCCATTCATGGAGGCCGTCGCAACGGAACTCGCTCAGCGCGGTATTGCGACGCTGCGCTATCAGTTTCCATTTATGGAACAAGGCGCCAAACGGCCGGACCCTCCGAAGCTCGCGCATGCGACGGTTCGGGCCGCGGTGGCGCAAGCCGGCCGGATTTTGCCCGCAGTTGCTCTTGTGGCGGGCGGCAAATCATTCGGTGGTCGCATTACCTCGCAGGCGCAGGCCGCGTCCGCGCTGCCTGGGGTCCGCGGCCTCGCGTTTTTGGGCTTTCCGCTGCATCCGGCTGGGCGGCCATCCGACGAACGCGCCGAGCATCTTCTCAAGATAGAGGTGCCGATGCTTTTTCTGCAAGGGACACGCGACAAGCTCGCGGATCTGGGGCTGCTCCAGCGAGTGACACAGCATCTTGGCGCCCGCGCATCGTTGCAGCTCTTCCGAGATGCTGATCATTCCTTTCGCGTGCCGGCACGGGGCGCCGCAAAAGATGCGCAGGTCAGATGTGACATGATGGATGCGCTTGCGACTTGGACCTTTGCACTGCTCTCGCGCTGCGACTAACTACGGCAGCAGGAATGCGTCAGGCGCGGCGCCGCCGCTCCGAGACGCCGAAACGGTTCGCTGCCCTGGCGCGCGCCTTTGCAGCCTCGGCTTCGCGAGAGAAGTTGAGAAGCTGGCGCGCCGCTTGCTCGACCTGCTCCACCGCCCGCCTGAACGCCAGCTGGTTTGGTTTGGAGGGGCGCGCGAAACCGTTCAACTTGCTGACGAATTGCAGGCATGACGTACGGATCTCCTCGTCCGTGGCGGGCGGCTCGAAGTTGTAAAGCGTCCTGATGTTTCTACACATGAATGCTCGCTATCCCTCGATACCGGCAATGGTCGCATGCGATAGTGCTGCAATCAAGCTAGCGATCCGCGGTGCACGGAAGAACGCCGTAGCGCTTCACGTTACGAGATCTTGCGTCAGCCATTTTTATGGGCGCGTTCGGCGGCATCGGCGGTTCGGCCTAAGACGGCCGAGACCTGGATTTGCCCGCGCCGCTCGAGAATTTCCACCGAGACCTCGTTGGCATGACGGCGTACCTTCAGATCCACGCTGGATTGCTTGAGCATCAGATTGCGCAACACCAGCTCATCCAGGAACGGCGGCAGGCGGGGATTGCGTAGGCGAATTTCGTTCGCGGCGGGATCAAATTGTAGCCCGAGCGAAGCCTCGATTAACGTGAACGGAGTTGCGCTGGCCCACGCTTGCGGTGAGCACGCGACCGGATAATGGGTTGGCCCGCGCCCGCGGCTGCGTTGAAAGCCGCAGAACAGCTCGGGCAAGCGCCGCATTTCGAAATAAGTGGCGGCGTCGAACAAGCCTGCGAACATCCGCTCGAGCGAACGCTTCAGGTCATAGCGGGCCAAACCGAGTGCGATCAGCGCGTTATCATGCGGCCAGATCGAGCCGTTGTGGTACGACATTGGATTGTAGCGCGCTTCCGAGTTGGCAATGGTGCGAATCCCCCACCCGGAAAAAAATTCTGGCCGCAGCAGACCGTCGGCCACCTCGACGGCTCGGTCAAACCTGGCGATACCGGTGAACAGAACCTGGCCGGCATTGGAGCTGCGGACTCGGCAGGGCTCCTTGTCCCCGTCGAGCGCCAGCGCGTACGTGCCCAGCTCCGGACACCAGAAGCTCGTGTCGAATCGCTCGGCGAGCTGATCGGCTTCAGCCTTGAGGAGCCGCGCGCGCTCGGTCCAGCCGAGCCGTTCGGCGCAGCGCGCCAAAACCTGCTTGGCGCAGTACACGTACCCCTGCACCTCCGCTACCGCGATTGGGCCCTTAGCAAGGCGCCCGTCGGCATGAAAAATCGCGTCCTCTGAATCCTTCCAGCCTTGATTGGCGAGCCCCCGCTCGGTTGCGCGGTAATATTCGAGAAAGCCGTCGCCATCGAGATCGCCGGGACCGTCGATCCAGGAGAGCGCGGCTTCGATTGCCGGCCACAGCTCGACGATAATGGCGTCGTCTCCGGTCCGCTCCGCAAAAAGCCCGGCCAGCATTACGAACAAGGGCGTAGCGTCGACGCTGCCGTAGTAAAGGCCGAACGGCACTTCGCCGAGCGCCGCCATCTCGCCTTCGCGCATTTCATGCAAGATTTTTCCCGGCTGCGCGTCCGATGCGTCCTCGTACGTGGTCGCCTGAAACGCGGCAAGCCGCCGCAGCACACCCTCCGCGATGCGCGGATCGAGCCAAAGCGTCTGGAGGGCGGTGATCAATCCGTCGCGGCCGAACGTGGTCGAGTACCAGGGAATGCCAGCGTAGGGATAGCGTCCCTGGGGCGTCTGCGTCATCAACATGCACAGATCGGCCATGGAGCTGCACACGATCTCGTTAAAGATCTCGTTTGAGCTCACGACCGTGCTGGCATTTTGCGAAGCGCGACGCAGCGCGCGGTGAGCCGCTCGCAATCCGCGCAGGAACGGCACCGGCTTCGGCGGGGCGGGAATGCCGCAGCCCACCGTCAAAAACACTGCCTTTGCCGCCTTTGGCGATAGCTGGATGGCATAGCTAGCGCTCGTCTGCGTCAGTTCGGCCGGCTGCGGATCAAAATTCAGCGCGCTTTGGCGCCGCTTGCCATCGAGGCCGTCATAAATCAGGACTGCTGTGGCCGCACCGGAGGCGTGGCCGATCAGACCGTGCTTACTTCGGTGTAAGCCGCGCACCTCGAACAGGTCGGCGAAATCACTGTCGAACAGGATGGTGAGCTGCAGATCAACCACATGGTCGCCGTAATTGCGGATCGCTAACCTCTGGTAGGCTGTGTCGCCCCAGAGAAAAATTGTGCGCACGACGTGCAAGGTGTCCTTGGGCAGGACAAGCCGCTGGTCGAAATAAATATCAGGATTGGTCAGATCGACGGTGAGCTGGCTGTTGTCGTCACGCACGTTTGAGCCGAGCAGCAACGGCTGCACCCCGTTGAGCAAGAGCTCAAGACGGGAGAGAAAGCGTGTGTCACCATGAAAGAGCCCGTCGGTGCCGCCGGGCGAGGCGCCGATGTCCCCGTGGCTGTCGACGACGATGAATGTGTCGCCGTCCTTGAGGGTACGGCGCGGTCGAGAGGCAGGGCCGGTCGCCGGAATGTAGAACGGTCCCTCAGGAGCAGTATCCAGCGACAATTTCGGGAGCGCGACGCTCTCGATCGCCATGAAACCCCGTCAGTTCATTCCCTTTTCCATCTCCGGCTGCAGCCTCGCCATGGCAGATTCGTGCTCGGGGAGCAAGGGCCGCTTCAACAGCGAACGATACACATGAACGTAATCTTTGGCCATCCGGGCAACGGAAAAGCGCTGCTCGAACCGCTGCCGGACCGCCCGCCGGTCAAGCGCGAGCACCGCGGGTAAGGTCCTGATCGCCTCGTCCATAGTGTCTACGATGAAGCCTGTCACGCCGGGATCGACGATCTCGGGCACCGAGCCGCACTGGAAGGCCAGAACCGGCGTTCCGCAGGCCATGGCTTCGATCATCGACAATCCGAACGGCTCGGGCCAATCGACCGGGAACAAGAGCGCCCGTGCGTTGCCCAAGAAGTCGCTCTTGGCACGTTCGTCGATTTCACCGATGAACTCCACGCCTGGTTGGTTGAGAAGTGGTACGATCTTCTCGCGGAAATAGACTTCGTCGACCTTGTCCACCTTCGCGGCGATCTTGAGCGGGATCTCGAGCGCGCGCGCGATCCGGATCGCACGATCTGGCCGCTTCTCCGGCGAGATTCGCCCGAGGAACGCGACGTAGTTGTCGCTCGGCCGGTATGTGGGTCTGAGCGAGTGGGCGGGAATGCCGTGATAGACAGTAGCGACGAAGTTCGCGTTGGGGATGGGCTTGCGCTGTGCGTTCGAGATCGACACCAGCGGCATCTCGCTGAAGCCGACATAGAGGGGCTTGAGGTCGTGCAGATCTTGCCGGCCATGAAGCGTGGTCACGGTCCGGTGAGCTATCGGACGGAACAACGGAAAGTGAAACTGGTCGATGTGGAAGTGCAGAATGTCGAATTCGTCGGCGTATTCCCGCACCCGGTCGAGCATCAGCATGTAATAGGGGATTGGGTCGCGCACGTTGTCATCTAGACGCAGCGCCATTGGGACGCAGGGCACCAGATGCGCGCTGGAGACGGAATCTCCGCTCGCAAAGAGTGTTACGTCATGGCCCATTCGGACCAGCTCGTCGGTAAGATAGGAGGCGATTCGCTCGCTTCCCCCATAAAGCCGCGGCGGCACGCTCTCCATGAGCGGCGCGATCTGCGCGATTTTCATATTTCCTCTCCACCAGGACCGTTCTTGCCGCAACGTATTGCGGTGCGGAAAGTTCCGTACCTCCGCGCGTCACAGCGATGAAAAATCAAAAGCGGGATTGGCCATGCTCGAATCATTCTTGCGCATAAGCGACGGTCGACAGAAGGGCGACCTCGGCGCGACGGGAATCGAGCCGCGTGTGTTGCACGATGATCGGAACGTCGGATTCGAATACTGAGGCGTAGTCAGTACCGCGCGGAATCGGCTGCGGATCATCGAGATCATTAAAGCGCAGGTGCAACGTGCGCCCGCCGGCGACGGTGACGCGATACGGCCCGACTGGCTCCCGATCGGCGAAAAAAATGGTAATGGCCACGTGGGCGTCACGTTCGCCGGCATTGAGGATGCAGGCGGTCTCGTGCGAGACCAGCTCGCGATCGGAATACGAGCTTTCGGAGGGAATATATCCCTCCGAAATCGCCCATCGCCGGCGGCCGATGGCCTGCATTCCGTGCCTCCTCTTCCCACCAAAGTCGATAACTCCGACGATGGTTTTTTCGTTTCATCTGGGCGGGAACATTTTTCGCCATCTGGCGTAGAGGTGTTGCGAACCGCTTTTTCCGGGAAGCCAGCGCGCTCCTACCGCGCAAAGGTTCACCGCGGCCGCCGCGGCGGTCCAATCGAGGCAGTCCAGGACAGCGATGCGCGCAATCACTGTTTCGCCCGGCACCCCCCATTCGGCCAGGCTCGAGGATGTGCGCGAACCGGCGGAGTCGGATGGCTCTGTTTTGGTGCGCAGTTTGGCTCTCGGGGTCTGCGGGACTGACCGCGAAATCCTCAATGGCAGCTACGGCTTTGCTCCTCCCGGCCAGCAGCGGCTTATTCTCGGCCACGAGTCGCTAGGCGTGGTCGAGGCGTCGCCCAACGGGTGTGGCCTCGTGCCGGGGGACCTCGTTGTCGGAATCGTACGTCGGCCCGATCCCGAGCCGTGCATTGCTTGCGCTGCCGGCGAATGGGACATGTGCCGCAACGGGCGTTACACTGAGCGGGGCATCAAGGAGCGGCACGGCTACGGGGCGGAACGCTTCCGCATCGAACCGGAGTTCGCCGTCAAGATCGATCCCGCATTGGGGATTTTTGGCGTCCTGCTGGAGCCCGCCAGCATTCTAGCCAAGGCGTGGGACCACACCGAGCGCATCGGCCAACGCGCGCGGGGGTGGCGCCCCAAAGTATTGCTTGTCACCGGCGCCGGTCCGATCGGCCTGCTGGCGGCCCTGATGGGAATGCAGCGAGGCCTCGACGTGCACGTGCTCGATCATAACAGGGGCGGGTCGAAAGAGGCGATCGTCTGCGATCTGGGCGGGACGTATCACAGCGACCCCAGCGCGCTCGAGCGGGTTGCGCCCGACGTCCTGATCGAATGCACCGGCGCTCCCGCCGTCATCCACGCTTGCCTTGAAGCGACGGCAGCTGCGGGAGTCTTGTGCCTGACGGGGGTCACCGAACCCGGAAAGATATTCGACCTGGATATCGGCCGCTTCAATCGAAGCATGGTGCTCGAGAACAACGTCGTGTTCGGCACAGTCAACGCGAACCGTCGGCATTACCAAATGGCCGCAGACGCGCTTGCGCGTGCCGATCAACATTGGCTCGGGCGGCTGATCACGCGCACGGTCCCCCTTGAGCACTGGGGTGAGGCGCTCGAGCACCGCAAAGGCGACATCAAGGTGGTCGTCGATTTCAGGCCTTAGCGCATCATGCCGTGGCTCGCTCGATTGGCTCTGGTTGCCCCTTTTGGCAGCAGCGGCTTCAATTTGACGCGCTGAAGAGGCCGAGGAGCGCGCGCTCACCCTGTGCCGTAGGGAGCCTCGGCCACGGCTTGGGTAGGGCGGGATCTCGCCGATCCGCGCACCGCAGTGTCATCGGCAACGCAGTCCTAAGCGAGTCCCGCGGTCACCACTGGGCCGAGTCCGAGCTGCTCGTGCAATGGCGGTGAGGGTCCGCTGTTGCTCAAGGTCGCTAAGAAATGTTCGCCCCATGAATTGAGGTCGTTATCCGAAATCACCTGAAAAAGCACTTGATGGCGTGCGCGGCGCTCCTCGAGGGGCATCGAGAGCGCATGCGCAATTGAGGTGGCAACTGTTTCCGGATCGTAGGGGTTGACAAGCAGTGCGGCCTTACATTCGGCGGCCGCACCGGCAAAGCGCGACAAGATGAGAACGCCGGGATCGTCGGGATCCTGGGCGGCGATGTATTCCTTCGCCACCAAATTCATTCCGTCGCGCAGCGGCGTGACGAGCCCAGCGCGTGCCGAACGGAACAACCCTGCGAGAACGCTGCGGCTGTAAGCGCGATTGACGTAACGGATGGGGGTCCAGGCGATTTCACCGTAGGCCCCGTTGATCCGTCCGGCGGCCTCGCTGATCGTGCGTTCCATTTCGGCATATTCCTGGATCTCCGAGCGGCTTTTTGGTGTGATCTGGAGATAGGTCACCTTGCCGCGCCAATCTGGATACACCGCCAGGAACCGCTCGAACGCATCCATACGTTGGGCTAGTCCCTTGGAATAATCGAGCCGATCGACCCCGATCATCATGGAGCGACCCGCCAGGCTATCCAGCACTCCCTGCGCCAGCGGCGAACGCATCGAGCGTCTCGCCAGCCGACTGAATTCGCCGGTCTCGATCCCGATGGGAAAGACGCCCACGCGCACCATACGTTCAGCCGTCTGATAGGCAAATTCGGCGTGCTTCTGAAATCGGCACTCGTTTTCCAGATACCGAGCGAAATTTGTGGCGTCATTCTCGGTTTGGAATCCAACGAGATCATACGCGCTCAATTGTGGAATCAGCCATTCGTGGTTAGGCAGCGCGGTGAGGATTTCCGGCGGCGGGAATGGCACGTGCAAAAAAAAGCCGATACGGTTCTCGTGACCGCGGTCGCGCAGCATCTTTGCAAGCGGAATGAGATGATAGTCGTGCACCCAGACGACGTCATCTGGCTGCATCAGACCGTGCAGCTCATTCGCAAAATGGGCGTTGACGCGTCGATAGCCGCTGAGATCGCGCCGGGAAAATTCCGCTAGATCGAGGCGGTAGTGCAGAAGCGGCCACAGCACCCGATTGGCGAAGCCGTTGTAGTACTCTTGATAGTCAGCTTCCCCAAGATCGGTGACGACATAGGACATGTCGCCACGTTGGATGGTCCTGGTCGCGACGTCTTCCTCGGGTGAAACGGTCCCGCTCCAGCCGAACCAGAGGCCGCCGCGGCCTTTGAGCAACGAACGCACGGCAACTGCGAGGCCGCCCGCCTGGTTGTTGTCGTGGCTCGGGACAGCCACCCGATTGGAAACGACTATCAGCCGCGCCAATATCGATCCTCCCAGCTGCGCGACAGCCGCATCGCAGTCAAGATCAGGCCGGCCATCGAATAGGTCTGCGGAAAGTTTCCCCACAAAGTGCCGGTTTGCGGATCGATATCCTCCGACAGCAAGCCATAGCGATTGCGATATGCCAACGCATCAACGAACAGGTCACGCGCCTCTTCGCGACGACCAAGCGACCACCAAGCATCTACGAGCCAAAACCGGCAAATCAGGAAGGCCGTCGCCGGCAAGCCGAAGTCGTCCACCGAAGCATAGCGCATAACGTGCTTCTCGCGCAAAAGTTCACGCTCCATCGCTTTGACGGTGCTAACAAAGCGCGGATCGTCAGCTTCGATCACGCCCAGATCCGGCAGCAACAGAACGCTGGCATCGAGGTCATCGGAGCCAAAAGCGGCAGTGAAAGCCTGCCGCTTCTCGTTCCAGGCTCCCTGTAGAAGCGCTTGATGCACCGGCTCGGCGACGGCGTTCCAATGCGCGGCTCTATCCGGCAGGTCCAATCGGCGAGCGATCGCGGCGAGTCGGTGACAGCCGGCCCAGCACATCGCGGTCGAGTGGGTATGGATGCGTTGCCGCCCGCGATATTCCCAGATGCCGTTGTCGGCTTCCAATGCGAGTTCTCCCGCCTTGCCCCCGAGTGTCTCCAGAAGCCGAAACAGTCCCTCGTCGCCGAGCCGCGGCAAACGACGATCATAAAACATCGGCATCGCTGCGAGAATGACACTGCCGTAGGTATCGTTTTGCACCTGTCCGGCGGCGGCATTGCCGATCCGCACCGGCCCGTCGCCGCGGTAGCCCTTGAGCGCTGGTGCCGTCTTTTCGTCCATCGCCTCGATCGGGACGACGCTATAGACCGGTCGCAACGGCTCGTTGGGATTGGATGCGATCCCCAAGATAAACGAAATGAAGTCCTCCATCGTCTGGGTCGCACCGATCCGGTTTAGCGCCTTGACGACGAAATAGGCATCACGAAGCCAACAATAGCGGTAATCCCAGGTGCGTCCGGATGCCGGAGCCTCCGGGATTGAAGTGGTGTGGGCCGCGATGATCCCGCCGGTTTCCTCAAAGCTACTAAGCTTCAGCGTGATCGCGGCGCGGATAATTTCATCCTGCCAATCGTATGAAATGGAAAGACCTCGGGACCAATCCATCCAATAATCGATCGTTCGGTCGCAGAATTCGCGGCAGCTCGTTTCGAGATCGTCTTGAAACCGTTCATCGACGCCGAACACGAGATGCAGCGGCCGCGTCACGACGAAGGGAGCTTCGCTCTCGATGTAGGATAGCGGCGCATCGCTAGTGAGGCGGATGACGCTGCCCTCGTGAATGTAGCGGATATGATTGCTGCCGACGGAGTGGTGGGTGAACTGGTGGCCGTAATCGTGCGTCGGGCGAAAACGAATGGTGATGCGCGGCAAGCCGGCCACCGGTTCGATCATCCTAATGAGCTGCGGCGGCCGAAATACGCGGCCGAATTGGCGAAAACGAGGGGCAAAGTCCGTGATGCGGACGGCGCCGCCTTGGCGATCGGTAAGAACCGTCGACACGACCGCGGTATTGCGGAGGTACTCCGACTGGAAATCGGCCATGTCGTCGAGAACGACATCCGAAAATCCTTTTTCTTCGTCGCCAGTTAGCAATCGACAAAAGATGGGGTCTCGGTCGAAGCGAGGATAGCACCACCACACCAGACGCCCCGTGGGATCGACGAGCGCGGCAGTACGCCCGTTGCCGATGACGGCAAGATCAAGCCCGTAATCGGTCATGGCCTCGCAGATGCGTCGGTACGAGAGATTTGCTCGAGCCAGCGGCGAACATCCGCCGGCCGGTCAAAGCAAGCCGTGATGCCGGGGACATCGCGTCCGACTGAAATGCCGATGCCGTCAAAATCCGGCAGAATCTCGAATACGCCGAGGTCGGTCACATCGTCGCCGATGAAGATGGGACGCCGATCCGAGAAAGGCAAATAGGTCATCAACTCGCGAACGGCAGTCGCTTTGGTGCAGCCGGTCTGCTTGATCTCCAGGACGAGCTTGCCTGGCAAGAGCTCGATCGAACCAGACTCCAGCTCAGAGCAAATCTTGGCAGCAGAGGCGTGCACGACGCTCTCCTTGTGCGGCGCCAGCCGGTAATGCAGCGCAAGCGAGTAACCCTTGTCCTCGAGAACGATCCCGGGGCCGGCTTCCGCGATTGCCGCAAACCGCCGCTTCAGTGCGGGATCGAGCGGCGGCAGCCGCGGAGCGCCCAGTGCTCCGCCAGCGATCGTGCGGAGCTCGGCACCGTGACCGCCGATCGCGGGCAATTGCAGGGGCGAGAAGATGAGGTCGAGCTCACTGACGGGTCGGCCGCTCACAAAAGCCATGGCACCGTCCGTGCGTTCCCACAGCCGTGCCAGCGTGTCGCGCAGCGTGTGCGACACGAAAACCTCGCGGGGCGTAGGGGCGAGGTCGAGGATCGTTCCGTCGACGTCGAGCAGGATCGCAAACTGGTCAAGCGCAGCAGGGAGCGACGGAATGGGCTTTACCATGACGTTTGTGCGGCAAGTGGTGCAATTCAGTTCGACCCGGCGGCTGGGAACCGGAAAGCTCAGGCGCTCGGATCGGATATGACAGCTCCCAAACCACTAACAGTTTGATTCAATGGCCGTTCCGGACAGAAAATGGCAGACCTGCATACCTGCCTTGTCATATGCGGCTCCGAACTCCTCGAGGAAAAGTGAGCGACCCCGAACCAAGATTCTGCCCCGCCAATATAGGGATTCCGAGCCCTAGAGCGCCATCCCGCCGTCGACCAGATGCGCTTGGCCCGTGATGTAGCTGGCCTCATCGGAGGCAAGGAAAGCCGCGAGCGCGGCGACCTCCTCGGCATGTCCGAGCCGACCCATAGGTTGGCGTTCGACGAAAGCCTTTTCGACCTCCGCGAGCGATTTACCGGTCGCGCGCGAACGATCCTTGATCCGCTCCTCGAGCGACGGAGATTCGATCGTGCCGGGACAGATGGCGTTGGCTCTGATGCCTTTCTTGATGAAATCGGCGGCCACCGCTTTGGTAAGCCCAATGACGGCAGCTTTTGTGGCGCCGTACACATAGCGATCCGGGACCCCGCGGATCGACGAAACCGCGGACGAAATATTGACGATCGAGCCCGCCTGCTTCCCCAGCATGCCCGGCACGAATGCTTTGATCGTCCGATGCATCGATTTCACGTTGAGATCGAACGAGAAGTCCCAGTCGTGCTCGGAGCAGTCGAGCACACTGCCGTGGTGGACGTATCCAGCGCAGTTCACGAGTACATCGAGGGCGCCGAGCTCGGTTGCAATCTCGTGGGCAAACGAGTCGACGGATGCGGTCGAGCGCACGTCGAGTTTGCGGCGCTTAAGACTTTTGAGCCCCTCGAGTTTTTTGTCGTCCAAATCGGTGGCAATCACACGGGCGCCCTCCGACGCGAACATTTCGGCGATGGCGCGGCCGATTCCTTGTCCCGCGGCCGTCACGAGTGCGAGCTTGTTTTGCAAACGTAATGGCATAATCGCTGTCTCCGTGCCCGACCAGCTAACAGATTTCAGGCGATTTGGTTCATGCGTAGCCGCAGCCAGCGGGTTCTTGCTCGCGCGGCATCTTGGCAGCGAATCAATGATTATCCCGTGGGATGTTGGTCTGCGCGATGCGATGATATTTTACGGCAGGCGTGAGCACCATGCCGCCGGCGAGCTGGTCGACCATGCCGCGTTGCACTTCCTGCCAAGGCGTTTGGCTTGGCGGGTATTTGTAGCCACCCGCTTGCTCCAGCTCGACACGGCGCCGTGCAAGCTCGGTTTCCGAGACCAAGATGTTGGCAGTGCCGTTGTTGAGATCGATCCGAACACGATCGCCGGTCTTGAGCAGAGCAAGTCCGCCGCCAGCCGCGGCTTCGGGCGAAGCGTTGATGATCGATGGCGAGGCCGAGGTGCCCGACTGGCGGCCGTCCCCAATGCAAGGCAGTGATGTAATCCCGCGTTTGATCAGCGCGCCCGGCGGCTGCATGTTGACGACCTCCGCCGAACCCGGATAGCCGATAGGCCCGACGCCGCGGATGAACAGCATCGTATTCGCATCGATCTCCAACGACGGATCCTCGATGCGACGGTGATAATCTTCCGGTCCGTCGAACACCACCGCGCGCCCTTCAAAGGCGTTAGGATCGTTGGGGTTCGACAGATAGCGCTGGCTAAACTCTTCCGAGATCACGCTCGTTTTCATGATTGCGGACTCGAATAGATTTCCGGATAGAACCTTAAAGCCGGCATGCTGCTTGAGTGGCTTGTGATAGGGGCGGATTACGTCGGGGTCCACGCTCTTGGCGTCCTTGACGTTTTCGCCAACGGTTTTGCCGCTGATCGTGAGCGCGTTGGCATGGATGCGACCCGCCAGAATCAATTCCTTGAGTACCGCCGGCAAGCCGCCCGCCCGGTAGTATTCCTCGCTGAGATATTTGCCGGCGGGCTGCATGTTGACGAGCAAGGGAACCTCATGCCCGATCGTCTCCCAGTCCTCCATTGAGAGTTTAACGCCAACGTGACGGGCGATGGCGTTGATGTGGATCGGTGCATTGCTCGAACCGCCGATGGCGGAGCACGCAACAATCGCGTTCTCGAACGCGTCGCGGGTGAGAATGTCGGACGGTTTCAGATCCTCGCGTACGATCTCAACGGCCCGCCGTCCGGTCTCGTAGGCGATTTGCCCGCGTTCCCGGTAAGGCGCGGGAATGGCGGCGCAGCCAGGTAGCGAGAGTCCGAGCGCTTCGGCGAGCGCATTCATGGTGGAGGCGGTGCCCATGGTGTTGCAATGGCCGATCGATGGCGCCGAGGACGCGACAAGATCCAAAAATTCCTGGTACTCCATGCGGCCAGCGGCGTGCTGCTGGCGCGCCCACCACACGACGGTGCCGGATCCGGCGCGTTCGCCCTTCCACCAGCCGTTGAGCATCGGCCCACCCGAGAGCACGATCGCCGGCGTATTGACGGTTGCGGCCGCCATAATGGCCGCCGGAGTGGTCTTGTCGCAGCCAGTGGTGAGCA
Source organism: Alphaproteobacteria bacterium (assembly GCA_005883115.1). Classification (GTDB taxonomy): domain Bacteria; phylum Pseudomonadota; class Alphaproteobacteria; order Rhizobiales; family Xanthobacteraceae; genus VAZQ01. The sequence goes on from VAZQ01000003.1 coordinate 14,341, forward strand.
CGACACCATCGAGCGGATAGCCGAACAGCACCTCAACGAGGCCCAGATACGCTAGATTGCGGTCAACCGCGGCGGTCGGGCGCTTGCCAGTCTCTTGCATAGGGTGCATGGGAAACTCGAAGCCAATCCCGCCGGCATCGCGAATCCCTTCGCGGATCCGCTTGGCGAGTTCGAGATGATGCCGGTTGCAAGGCGAGAGGTCCGAACCGCTCTGGGCAATGCCAATGATGGGCTTGCCGCATGTGAGTTCTTGCTTCGTCAGCCCGAAATTGAGGTAGCGCTCGAGGTAAAGGGCAGTCATGCCCGGATTGTCCGGATTGTCGAACCACAATTGCGAGCGCAGGCGCCGTCCATTCCCTCGCATCGGAGAGCCTCCATTCCAAATGACTGCGGAATCTATATAGGACGGTTGGACGGCTGCGTCCTAGCAATAGAACGCGTTGGGAACTCCCGAAGACAAACGAAATGGCGCCACCTTGGGAATATCGGGGCGGGCCGTACGCGCAGTCAGCGCCCATGTTCGGCCGTCTCCCAAAACCGCAACGCGAAGCCCACGATACGCCGAACACATTGCATTGCACTCGTGAGAGATCGTACGGTAAGCGCGCAAACGATGAGGCTGTAGCTATGCTCGACGTGGGAGCCGATGCGCATCGCTCCGCACGAAAGGCGGAGACAGGACCGCCGCTTGATTTCCAATCACACCTCGCCGCGCTTAAGGCGCGGGGGCTGCTGTTGCGCGTCGATCGTCCGATCAACAAGGACACCGAGTTGCATCCATTGGTGCGTTGGCAATTCCAGGGCGGGTTGAAGGAGGATCAGCGGCGCGCGTTCTTATTCACCAACGTGATCGATTCGTCCGGTCATCGCTACGACATTCCAGTCGCCGTCGGCGCGCTCGCCGCCTCGCCGCAGATCTACGCCGTCGGTATGGGGCGTCCCGTCGAGGAGATCGAGGCATCCTGGACGCGCGCGATCGCAAGCCCGATTCCACCGGTCCTCATCGATACGCCGGCGTGCCAAGCGGTCGTGATCACGGGCGAGGAACTGCGCGGCAGCGGCCAGGGCTTGGCGGGCCTGCCCGTGCCGATTTCTACGCCAGGCTTCGACGCAGCCCCCTACCTGACGGCGACGCTGTGCGTCACGCGCGATCCTGAAACGGGTATTCAGAACACGGGAACATATCGTGCGGCCCTGAAGGCGCCGGACAGACTGGGCGTGCGCATGGCCGCGCGGATTGGGGGCGCCGGCGGATATCTGCATTGGAAGAAGCACAACCGGCGCGGCGAGCCGATGCCGTGCGCTATCGTCATCGGCTGTGCGCCGGTTGCGATGTTCACGGGCGGAATGAAGCTCGCCGTCGATTTGGATGAAATGGCGGTGGCGGGCGCGCTTGCGGGCGCGCCGATGCGTATGGCGAAAGCGGTCACCGTCGATCTCAACGTGCCAGCCGACGCTGAAATCGTGGTCGAAGGGCTGGTCGATTCCGATCTACTGGAGCCGGAAGGTCCGTTCGGCGAAAGTCACGGCCATATCGCGCTCGAGGATTTCAACATGTCCATGCGCGTGACTGCGATCACGCAAAGGCGCTCGCCGGTGTTCGCCTCGATCATCAGTCAGGTGACGCCGAGCGAATCGAGCGTGCTCAAGAAGGTAGCCATGGAGCCGTTGTTCTTGGCTCATCTGCGACAGCATCTAGGAATCAAAGAGGTTCGTCGGGTGGCTATGCACGAGCCGTTGTCGAACTTGCGCAAGGTCCTCTTTGTGCAGTACGCGCACGGCACACCCCGCACCGAAATCTGGCGGGGTTTGCACGGCGCCGCGACGCTCCTCCCCGATTGCGGGAAGGTCTGCATTGCGGTGAGCGAGGATATCGATCCGACAAACGCCGATGCGGTGTTCTGGTCGCTCGCATACCGCTCGAAGCCAACGGAAGATGTACATATCGCTCCCCATCGCTCCACCGGCCATGGTCCAAAATCCGGTCCGCGGGAGGAGGATTCGGCCATCCTCATCGACGCGACGCTCAAACATTCAGCGCCGCCGCTTGCCTTGCCCGCGCGGGAATTCATGGAGCGGGCGCGCACGATTTGGCAGGAGCTCGAATTACCCGCATTGACGCCGCAAGCGCCATGGCACGGCTATTCGCTCGGTGATTGGTCGGCGACCTGGGACCTCTATGCACAGCGTGCCATTGCCGGCCAGTGGCCACAAAATGGGGAGGAGACCTTGGCGCGGCGGCAAGCCGGCCTGATTCCGGAGACCCCGGTGCGCGAGGTGGAGGGGCAAAAGAAGTGAAACTCGTCACACCACCAGGGTGAGCCGCTTCGCCGCCCGGGTTACGCCCGTATACAACCAGCGGTCGCGGCTCTCCGGGAACGCGCCTGACTCGTCGAACAGCACCACGTCATCCCATTGCGAACCTTGCGCCTTGTGAACGGTGAGGACGTAGCCGAAGTCGAACTCGTCATAGGCTTTGTGCGCGGGCCAGTCCAACTGCTCGATGGTGCCGGTGAAGCATTCCGGACGGACCGACACCTTTGTCGTCCGCCCGCCGATCTCCTCGTCTGGCCTGAGCCGCATGCGGAGAATTTGCCGCCGTCTTTTCGGGCATTCACTAATCACCCACAGGCCCCCATTGAATAAGCCCTTGCGGCGGTTGTTGCGCAGGCAAACGAGCTTGTCGCCCGTTATCGGCAGTGGATCGGCAAAGCCGCGACGCTGCCGCAAGCGCGCGTTGTAGGCGCGACGCGTAGCATTGCGGCCGACAAGAATTTGGTCGGCCGCGATCACGCGCGCAGGGTCCACCGCCTCGCGGCGCACCACCGCACTCTCCCCATAACGCCCTTCCCGCAGCGTGTTGCCCGCGCGGATCATCATCGACAGCCGCACAATCGGATCATCCTGGGCCTGCCGATGCACTTCGGTGAGCATGGCGTCAGGTTCCGTACCGGTGAAAAACCCGCCGCCTTGGATCGGCGGCAGTTGTGCGGGATCACCGAGCACCAATAGCGGCACGCCGAACGACATCAGGTCGCGGGCGAGTTCGGCGTCGACCATCGAGCATTCGTCGATGATGATGAGCTTTGCCTTGGACGCGGGCGCCTCGTCCCAAAGTTCGAAGGTCGGGGTCTCCTGACCGCTGTCGCGCGCCTTGTAGATGAGGCTGTGGATGGTGGTGGCGCCTTGACAGCCCTTACTGCGCATCACGCACGCCGCCTTGCCAGTGAAGGCGGCGAACAGGACCTTGCCGTCAATACTTTCGGCGAGGTGCTTGGCGAGCGTGGTTTTGCCGGTCCCAGCGTAACCGAACAAGCGGAAGATGGAGGGGCGTCCGCGCGCCGCTTTGAGCCATGCCGAGGCCGCCCTCAGGGCGGCATGCATCGCCAGCCCTGCGCTCCTTGGCTGCCATGAAGAACATAACAGGAACATTTGTCAAGCAGGAGCACGCTAACGAAGCCTCGCAAGCAGGGGGACCGCTTCAGACGATGAAGCGCAGAGCAGAGGCTGCGGCGAGGGCTGCACCCAAAGTTGCGAGGAGAGAACTGAGCCAACTGGACTGAGCTGGTGGCGGGGAAGCTGCCGCAAGGTCGAGTTCGTTGGGCTGGTGCGGATCCACCAATTGCACCGTACTTGCGGGAGCGGCCGCGGCAGCGTCATCACCGACTGCTGACTCTGCCGCAGGCTCCCCGGCATTGGCGCCAACGAGCCAAGACGCTGCCGCGGCGGATACCTGGCTTTCCTTGCCATCAATCTGCTCATTCAGGGTTGATGCAGATGCGGGATTAGCCGCTCTCTTGCTGCTGGAAACAGCCGCTTGCCCCTGCCGATGGGCCCCATCTCTCGAAACCGACGGTACGGCTTGCGCTTCACTCTTCGCGCGCGCGTTTTCCTGACGTACCGTGTGCGTCGTTTTTTTGCGCGATGTTGCCGATGATTTAGCCGGGGTCTCGGGCTGTGCGACGACCGGGCACGGGTAGCGATCATTATCACACGCCTGTACCGGGCTCGCGGACAGGCTGGCGAGCACCGCGGCGCCAGCTAGTAGAATTGCCAACCTGCGTGGCGTAGGCATCGATCCCCCCAATTGGTCAATGCGGGCTCGCATATACGTACCCGATGTGATGTCTTCACATTGACGCAAATAGGGAATTGTTCGCGCAATCCGCGGCTCAAACGGGGGCGATTCGACGGCGGCCGCTCAGGCGTATAATGGCGCAAAGGAGGCGATCATGAACGAGGACGTCTTCAACCGCAGCATTCGCAAATTCCTCAAGACCCTGGGCGTGAGCGCCCAGCGCGAGATCGAGAAGGCGGTGCGCCAGGCCATAGCGGAGGGCAGGGTCAAGGGCAACGAGAGGATTCCCGCCACGGCCACAGTTACGCTCAGCGGAGTCGGCCTTTCGCACGAGGTCAAAGGCGAGATCGAACTGGAATAAGCACGTTGGGCCGGGCCGCGCGCTGCTTCACTCGACCGTCACGCCACTCGCTTTGATTGGAGCGGCCCACTTATCGATCTCGCTCTTGACGTATTGGCCGAGATACTCCGGCGTGGCACGCTCCTCCGGCACGACAACGGCGCCGAGCGCTTCGAGCCGTTCGCGAACCGACGGAGTCTTCATCGCCTCAACCGTGGCGTCATGGAGCTTCTTGACGACTTCGGCCGGCGCGTCCTTGGGGAGAAAGAGCGCGTTCCACGTATAGGCCTCGAGATTAGGTGTCCCCTGCTCCAGACCCGTCGGCACATTCGGGAGCGCGGGCGAGCGTTCCTTGGTCATGATGGCAATCGCCTTCACTGTACCGCCATCGATCTGCGGCTTGGCGGTGCTGACAATCTCGCAGAGGTAATCGATCCGACCGCCTTGGAGATCCTGCATGGCAGGGCCGGTGCCCCGATAAGGGATGTGGGTGATGTCGACCCCGATGAGGTAATTGAGAAGGACGCAGCCGAGATGGGTCGCCGAGCCCGCTCCGGCCGATCCGTATTGCATCTTGGTCTGGTTCGCTTTGGCATAGCTGATGAATTGCTGGAGGTTGTTCACCGGCAGATCCTTGCGCGTGATGAGCACGATGGGGACTTCAGCAATGAGCGCAACCGGCGTAAAATCGGTTGCCGCATGGTAGAGCGGCTTCTTGTACATGGTCTGGCTCTGCGCATGGGTGCCGACGGTGCCGAGCACGAAGGCGTAGCCGTCGGGCGCGGCATCCGCGACGCGCTTGGAGCCCGTCATGCCGCCGGCGCCACCGACGTTCTCGACTACGACCTGCTGGCCGAGGATTTCACTCATCCGTTGCCCCATTATCCGGCCAAGCACGTCGGTTGGGCCGCCGGCCGCGAATGGAATAATCATCGTCATCGGCCTCGCTGGATACGTCTGGGCCAGCGTTATGGTGGTGAGTGTGAGCACGATGCCACATGCCGCACCTACGCTCCTGAGCACGTGGCTCACGCCTGATTTGAGCATTTGGTTCTCCGTGATCGCTTGAGAGACTTGTGCTTTGGCGAGACGCTGGTCAAGTCGCTGGGGAGGCTGGCTCCTGCGTGCTTGTGACCGGCAAGCGAGCCGCGTAAGCAAGGTTTGGGAGGTCTCATCGTGCTCTGGTCTTGTCCATGCCGGTGACCCGCGTCGCTGTTGGCGGCCTCGGTGCCATCGGCCGCGTGGTCGCGCGCGAGCTCTCGGCGGGCATGCCTGGGTTCGTGTTGGCCTGCGCGGCGGTGCGAGACCATGCAAAGGCCCAAGCTTGGCTCCATGCGGAACGGATCACGTGCCCTTTAGTGGGACCTGCGGAGTTTCCGGCCCTTGCCGATCTCGCGATCGAATGCACCCCAGCTGGCATGCTCGAAGGAATCTGCCGGCCGATGCTGGAGGCAGGGAAGAGCGTGATGGTGCTCTCGGTCGGCGCGCTGTTGCCGCGGCCCGAATTGATAGAGCTGGCGAAAGCGCGCGGAGGACAGATCATGGTGCCAAGTGGTGCGCTCTTGGGGCTTGACGCCGTTACTGCTGCGGCCGAAGGCTGCATTCATGGGGTGCGCATGATCACGCGCAAGCCGCCGCGGAGCCTCGTGGGAGCGCCGTACCTCCTTGAAAACGGCATCTCTCTGGAAGGCCTGAGCGAGCCTAGACTCGTGTTCTCCGGGACGGCGCGAGACGCCGCGGCCGGATTTCCTGCTAACGTGAACGTGGCGGCGGCGCTGGCGCTGGCCGGTATTGGACCCGATCGCACCATGGCTGAGATTTGGGCCGACCCCCTGATCGAGCGCAACTGCCACACCGTCGAGGTGGCTCGGCTCGTTTCACCCTATCGATTGAAAACATCCCTTCTGACAATCCCCGAACCGGGCGCATCACGGCGTTTTCGGTGCTTGCGGCGCTGCGCAAACTCCAGTCGCCGCTGCGAATTGGAACTTGAGTTAACCTTCTCTGAACGGTCGAAAAGCTGCCGATAGGCTGTCCCGCATACAGCGTAAGTACCTCAATTTATTCGAAAATTATAAAGAGGGGCCGAGTTCCAGTTGGTCATAATCTTAGCCGCAAAACCGGCAAACATGCACGTCTTTAGGGGACTGACGAAGGGGCGATCGCTTGCCATGTCTGTGGCGAAAGCGTGAACCCAACGGTAGCCGCTTGCGACTAACGTCACGAGTCCGACCGCCCGGAAGCGATGCAATCGACATCAGACGAGGTGCTGATCGGACGGATCGCCAATGGCGATCGGCTCGCGATGCAGGTGCTATACGCGCGGTACCACGTGC
>VAZQ01000248.1:0-530 GCA_005883115.1 Alphaproteobacteria bacterium
CGATCGGGCGTCGTCTTTTTCAGCGTCATGCCAGCCAAAATAATGGTTCTCCTCACCGGAGGTGTAGCGCGCGTTCAAGCTGGCCGATTGCACTTCGCTGAAGCCAGAATCGCAAAGAAAGGCGCCGTGATTGCGATAGAAGAGCGTGTCTGGACCGATCCAGCAGCGCCAGGCGGTACCGCTTGGCGACATGAATGGCATCACCCGGAGCTTTTGGTACCCACGTCGATGAAGTTCGCCGACCATAGCAAGGACACGAACTGCACGGCGGACGTGGGCCTCAGGGTGTCGTGTCATTACCATCCATCCAATCCTTCAAATGCAAAACCGCAGTTCTCACCCAGGAGGTTCCGTCAATATCGAGTATCCGCGAAGGGCGAACGCATGGTCAACTCGCGGGCTCCTCCGCTGTGCGGCAAGTCGTCCTCGTTCATGGTCATCTCGAGCCGGAAGCTGCTGCACAGCGTCTTGCGGTAGCGAAATTGCGGCCCTCGCATCGAGATGAACCGGAAGCGGCCGCCGATCAGCAT
>VAZQ01000248.1:569-6179 GCA_005883115.1 Alphaproteobacteria bacterium
ATGCGATTGTCGTAGATGTTCAGCGGACCCCACGCAGCGTGGCTGCCGCTCTTTCCTTGCCTCCGGCAACAGATCGTAGGACGGCAGCAGCGTGATCTCAACCTGGTCGGTCTTGACGCCCTGGGATGCAGCAGACGTCCCCTGATCTGCAGGTGCCGGAATTCGGGGTAGGGATCGACCGCGCGGCGGTCGGTGTCGAGAGACAGCGAGTAGCTCCAGCCCCAATCCTCGACCGCCACGACGTAGTCGACGAATTCCTCGCGCAGCTTGCGACGCCGGCGCTTCTTCTTCGCGGCCTTGGCCGGCTTCGGTTCGTCAGGCCATGGAAACGATCGCCCGCCGTCCAGGAACGACGGCCGAGGCTATGGCTACGGCATGGCTACGGCGTGCGCCGCTATGGTTATGGCGTGCATCGAGGTTATGCCTACCGCCGCGGTTATGCGTACCACCACGGATATCGCCGCTGGTAACTTAAGGGGGTTCTCGGCCCCTTTCCACCAGACGAGCCGGGCTGGTCTTGCGATTGCAGGGCTGGCTCAAGCTTCACGAATCCGGAACCTCCGTAAGGTTCACGGCTGCCGGCGCCGAGCTGTTCGCCCTGAAAAAGGACCGGCCGGTGCCGGCCAAATCGCCGCCGCAATCCCCGCTAGGAACGAATCCACGCCCAACGGCGTAGAATCGAGCGGCGTCCATTGACGCTGCCGCGGCTCCAGCTCTTGCGCCGTCGTCTCGACTCCCTGGGGCTGGAGCCCGCCCTCTGGAGTTTGTGTATGCGTCGCTCGCGATCGACGGTGCCGGAAGCCGGCCAGGACATTTATCCGGTGTGCCTATATGGCGGACGCCTCGGCCGCGCCTGCGGGAGACTGCCGAAGCGGATTTTGGCGGGGATCGACCCTCAACCGCACAACGCCGCGAGAGCGGAGCGGAAGTGGCAATGGGATATCTCAAGTTAGCAATCCTGGTTTTGGCATATGCGCTGATATCAACACCCGCGTTTGCGCAAACCTGTTGCCCGGCCGGCTGCGCGCCAGAGGCCGATCGGTGCGTGACTACGGGTCCGCTGTGGACCAGATGCATTCCCATCGCCTGCGCCGAGGGTTCTCGAGGGCCGTCCGCCGGGTCCTCTGGCTCTACGCGCGAGCACCGAAAAAGCGCGGTGCTCGCCCGCCCGCTGCGCACAGCGCGTACTTACGTGGCCCCACGTCAGATCCCCCCGCATTGCCCATTGTTGAATCCAACAAAAGCACAGATCGACGAGGCGACCAATCAATGCGTGAACGCTTTGATCCGAAGTGCGCAGTTGCGGGATTGCTTTTTCGAGGACGATGCCGGCAGGGCCGAAGATAAAAGAACCGGCCTGAGCTGCCCTGATCGTCAAGCTGCGCTGGCTAAGCAGTGTCTAAAACGCTGCGCCAACTACGCATCCGATACGACCCATTTGGTGTGCACCGGCAGCTATCCGAGCACTGTCTGGCATATCTCCTTTGGAGATATCTCGGGCGACACCGGCGATTCCGCGCGTGTAGACCTCTGCGGGCCTCCGCTAAGAAGCATCTTCGCGAAAAAGCCGCCACCGGGTTGAGAGTGGTGACGGGCTTCGACTTCCGGGCGTGAATGGGGCGGGCCGTCTCAGTTACGCGCTTAGATCCGGCCGTGACCGAACCAGCGTCACCACTGGCGCGCCTTCTCTGGCTCTACCGCCTGATGCCGGAACTGGAGGATGAGCGATGACAGATCGGGCAATCGAAATATGGACCGAAGCACTCGGAGACGTACTTGCGTTCTGCATACCGTCCGAAATACGCGAGCAGGTGCTGAGTGCGCTGCTGGAAGAGCAAAAAGAGCGAGGTACCACGGCCAAGCCCTTCAAGCTCGGCAAGCTGGACCCGGAGAAATATCACGCGAAGAAAGAAGCGCGCAGCCTGATGATTCAGGTGATGACCAGATCGATCACCAATAACATTTCCAAGGAAGACGCGGCCAAGGTTCTGTTTCGCAGGCAGGGCCGCGGCGGAACCGGCTCCCGCTGGCTTCCCGACTACCTCGACGGGCTGCCGGGGATCGAGGTCGACAAGAAGAAATGCGCTGACATCGCGGATACAGCCGGACCCAGCAGGTTGCGGGAAGCCATGACAAATGAACGATGACCGCCCAGGCAATCTATGAACGCAAGACGGACGATTAGCGCTACTCTCCATCGCTGCAAAAAAGCTGGTCGAAGATCACGGCGGCTACCCGCGACTCAGCGCGGGCCGTCCGTGCGTTTTGATGGAGGCACCGCTACAAATCTTGCCCGCACGCAAAAAGTCTCTGTGGCCCGCAGCGCGCTTCAACCCTTGCGCGCTCTCCTACGTTGCGGAAAGATGGTCCTTATCGCAGCGTGCTCGGTGCGACCATTCAAGTGCCATTCGTTAGGACTAACGCGCGGCAAACTGTTGATGTGGCGACCACACAATGGCTAAAGAACCGCTGAGACTCACTTTTCGGGCAGCGAGTTCGATGAACTGTCACCGCCTTGCAACATGAAGGATGTTCCACTTCTTGGAACACTAATTAAGACTCCCCCGCTCGAAAGTCTTGCGGCAGCCTCGACGTTATCGGGACTGGGAGTATTGTTATTGCACTGACAATCAATTTTCCCGGACAGGCCGCAGCGCGCAACGCCTGCGGCCTTTTCATTGCCTCTATCGTATCGCCGCAGCGGTCTGACCACCGGCCTTCGGCCTCCGTTTCTTGTACGCCCTCTTTGGCTTGGACGGTGGCGGAGGCGGCTCGAAGAGTCTCTGCAGCTTGTTGCTGAGGGTCATATTCAAGTAGTGCGATAGCGTGCTTTCCTTGAAAAGGTCGAGGCTTGCAGCGCGACAATGAAGCTGAGAGGGGCGCGTCAATCAGGATGAGAATGCCGGAGGCTTGGAACGCAGGGAGGGCGTAGCCCGACCGGAGTTTCAAGCCTCCGGCATCGTTTCCTTTTGGAGCGTTTAGCTGGTGATCGCGGTCGACCGGGTATGCCGGTGGTTTTTCCGATTGGGGAGGAATCGCTTTGTGCCCGGCCGCCACTTAACCGATCACCAGATGAGGCTCTACATGAAGTTCCGTCAGACCAACCCCACGGCCGTCGCGGCGGCGAAGGCGTCCATCGGCATTGCCACGGCCTATCGCATCGAGAAGGATCCAAAGTTGCCTTCGCAGAAGGCCCCGCGAGGACGCAGACGACCCGATCCGCTCGCTGATATTTTCGACGCCGAAGTCGTGCCGATGCTGAAGACAGCCGCCGGCCTTCGACCGATTGCCATTTTCGAGGAGATGCTCCGCCGCCATCCCGAACTGGGAGGCGGCGTCCGCCGGACCCTGGAGCGGCGGATCCGCGCGTGGCGGGCCATCCATGGCGAAGAGCAGGAGGTCATTTTCCGGCAGGTGCAAGTGCCGGGGCGGATGGGCCTATCGGATTTCACCGACATGGGACATGCCGGCATTTCGATCGCTGGCCAGCCCCTGGACCACCGGCTCTATCATTTCCGGCTCGCCTATTCCGGCTTCGAGCATGCCCACGTCGTGCTCGGTGGCGAGAGTTTCGTCGCCCTGGCGGAAGGCATCCAGAACGCCCTGTGGTCGCTAGGCGGAGCTCCCCGCGAGCATCGCAGCGACAGTCTGTCGGCGGCGTTCCGCAACCTCGACAAAAATGCCGCGGCGGACCTGACCCATCGCTACGAAGAACTGTGCCGTCACTATGGCATGACCCCGACCCGCAACAACGCCGGCATCGCGCATGAGAACGGCGCCATCGAAGGCTCCCACGGTCATCTCAAGCGCGCGATCGCGGACGCGCTGCTGATGAGAAGCTCGGCCGATTTCGACGCTCTCGCCGCCTATCGTTGTTTCATCGATGAGATTGTCAGTCGCCAAAATGCCCGCAACGCCAAGCGTATCGACATTGAGCGCGCTGAACTGCAGGATTTACCGGACCGGCGCTCGTCGGATTATGAGGAGGTCAGCGTCCGCGTCACATCCTCCGGCGGGTTCACGCTCCGCAAGGTATTCTATACCGTGCCCTCACGCCTGATCGGGCACCGGCTCAGGGTGCGCCTCTACGATGACCGGCTCGATATCTTCATCGGCGGCACCCATCTCATGGCGCTGCCGCGCGGCCGGGCCCATCCCTCGGGCAAGCACGACCAGGTCGTCAACTATCGGCACGTCATCCATTCGCTGCGCCGCAAACCGATGGCGCTGCTCAACCTTGTCTATCGCGACCAGCTCTTTCCGCGCCAGGCATACCGGCAAACCTTCGATGCCCTGCTTGAACAACTGTCGGAACGGCAGGCCTGCCGTATCATGGTCGAGCTTTTGGCCATGGCCCATGAGCGAGGCTGCGAGAGCGAACTGGCCGATCAGCTCGCCGTCTGTCTGCAGGACAAACAGTTGCCTGAGATCGCCGCCTTACGGACGCGGTTCGCACCCGATCCCGCCCGGCTGCCCAGCGTTGTCGTGCAACTCGCTCCGCTCAACGCCTACGAAGAACTGCTCGGTGACAGCCTGACGGGAGACGCGGCATGAACACTAACAACGTAACCGATACCGCACGGCTCAGCCTTCTCCTCAACGAACTTCGATTGCCAGCCATTAAGCTGCTGTGGCCCCAATTCGCCGAGCAGGCCGACAAGGAAGGTTGGCCCGCGGCCCGCTTTCTGACCGCGATCGCCGAGCATGAGCTGGCCGAGCGTGATCGCCGCCGCATCGAGCGGCACCTTGCCGAAGCACGCCTGCTTCCCGGAAAGACCCTCGATACATTCGCCTTCGAGGCCGTGCCGATGATTTCCAGGGCCCAAATCACGGCCATCGCGGCCGGTGACGCCTGGCTGGAGAAAGGCGCAAACCTGCTGCTGTTCGGACCGCCCGGCGGCGGAAAGAGCCACCTGGCTTCCGCGATCGGCCTGGCCCTGATCGAGAACGGCTGGAAGGTTCTCTTCACTCGGACGACCGATCTGGTGCAAAAGCTCCAGGTCGCGCGCCGCGAGCTTGACCTCGAAGCCGCAATCAACCGGCTCGACCGCTTCCACCTGCTGATCCTCGACGACCTCGCCTACGTCACCAAGGACCAGGCCGAGACCAGTGTGCTGTTCGAGCTGATCAGCGCTCGCTACGAGCGCAGGTCCATGCTCGTCACCGCCAACCAGCCGTTCGGCGAATGGGGAAAGGTCTTTCCCGATCCCGCAATGACGCTCGCCGCGATCGATCGCCTCGTCCATCACGCCACAATCTTCGAGATGAATGTCGAGAGCTACCGGCGGCGCGAGGCCGTGGAACGAAAGCGCGGGCCGGGTCGGCCAGCGTCATTTGCCACGCCCGCCAACATCAGCGCTGATTGACGCGCCGCGACAATCAAACTTCCGCTTGCGCGCGTCATTCTTTGTCGCAATCATCACCACCGCCACGACACCAGATTCTCATCCAGATTGTCGCGCTCTTCTCATCCAGATTGTCGCGCTACACTCTTTCTCAGAATAAGATCGGCACCTCGGAATTAGACCCGTTTCGCAGCTCAATACTTGGCCCGTGGTCTCCCCTGTGAACGCTTCACGGCTGCCCTCGCGAGCAGAAGCTCGTGCATCA
>VAZQ01000249.1:0-4857 GCA_005883115.1 Alphaproteobacteria bacterium
AGCAACATAGGCGACGAGCCGAATCAGGATCGAATGCAGCGTGTTGCCCATGCTAATCCCCCAACTATCGTAGCCTCCTGCTTCACCGCGCAGCGTAGGCGGGGTTCTTCATGTTAATCCGAGCGCTTTGTCAGGTCATTGCCGGGCCGACTGTAGAGCCGCACCGCTCACCGTCTGGGCGATGAGACGAAAGCCGTCATGCTTGATCTCGTACAGCCACATCTCGCCGGAGGCAGTGTCTCAGCTTTGGTAGCGAGCCCACCGGGCGATGAAGTCGGCCGGGAGGGTACGCTGCAACATAGCGAAGGTTCCAAAACTTTCGCATTATCGCGGAACGAGGCATAGCCTTTGGTACAAATTCCGGTGTTCAGGCCGGTAAACATTTCCCTCGGAAAGAGCGGCATAGCTGCAGCATCTCCCCCACGGAACCACTTGCCTGCTCCTGCTCCTGCTTCATCTTCGCTCTATCCTCCGCAATCATCTTCAGAAGGTCCTTAATCACATCTCCTCTCTGTGCGCTTTGCCGCAACCGAGTCTCGTCCGCCCGTAGCTGCGCCTTGACTGCTATCCCCGCCGCGGCAGTCTGCGCCCGCAATAGGTTGCCGTCGCCGCGGCCACGGTCAAGACGCGTATGTTCTATGCGCGCAAAAAATTAGCGGAGCTTTTCGAGGCGACATAGAAAGGCCTTGTTACTTGCTCTCTCGCAGTTGCACGCTCAGCACAGCGCGCTGCTCGTTACGGACGAGTCATGGCGCGATTTTTCTTTCACGTCACAAACGGCAGCAAAGGATGCGGGAGGGGGGGAGCCCTCGAAGATGCGCCCAAACCGGAACAGACTCTGACTTATGAACGGGGGCAAATTGGGGAGCAGGTCAGGGGATTTGGACATTTCCGGTGGTTATGAGACGGTAAAATGCCACTGGGCGTGCCATTTCCCCAATTTCCGACTGCGCTCACGAACGGTACGGAACTGCGCTCACGAACGGTACGGACAAGCCGGATCTTCATTTGCGCAGTGGAATCGCTATAATCCCCCCGTCTCGCCCTGCCTTCGTCGGGGGAAAGGGCAGCCCTTGCGAGAAGAAAAAGGGGAGCCTTTGTGAGGAAGAGAGTTAAAGCCTCGTTTGATCCCAAAGAATTTCTCGCCAAGGTGGGCGAGGGAAAAACGATATCCAAATATCGGAAGGATCAAATTGTTTTTTCGCAAGGACAGGTCGCGGACGCGGTTTTTTACATCCAGCAAGGCAAGATCAAACTCACCGTCGTTTCCGAGCAAGGCAAGGAATCGGTGGTTGCCATCTTGGGACCAGGTAACTTTTTTGGCGAAGGATGTCTGAATGGCCATCCGCTGCGCATCGCAACAACGAGGGCGGTCGATGAATGCGTAATTACTCGCTTGGAGAAGGCGACCATGATCGCCACCATTCATAATGAGCCAGAGTTTTCTGAACTGTTCATGTCGTATCTATTGACTCGGAACAGTCGAATTGAAGAGGACTTGATCGACCAATTGTTCAATTCGAGCGAAAAGCGCCTCGCCCGACTTCTCCTTCTGCTTGCAAATTTCGGCAAGGAAGGCAGGCCGGAGCCGATCGTGGGAAACTTCAGCCAGGAAACGCTGGCGGAGATGATCGGCACGACCCGATCACGCGTAAGCTTTTTCATGAACAAGTTCCGCAAATTGGGCTTCATCGAATACAACGGAAAACTGGAAGTCCATAATTCCTTGTTGAACGTGGTTTTGCACGACAAGCCCGAGATCAAAACGAGGGATGAAGCAATCAGCGCGGCATAAATTCTGCAATATGAGCAATCTTGAACACATCGTTGCTCTCTAAATGATAGAAGACGGGTCCCTAAGAAGCGCCTCCTAAATGCAAGATGCAGCCTGGGCAATAGGACTATTCGGCGGGATTCTGGCCGCGCTCATTTTTCTCTGGAGCACGCGAGGTTACTTAGGGAGCGGTTTATGTAAGGGTCTTGCCGGCGACGCTGGCTTTCGAAAACCGCAAATCCTCCGGCAATTTTGGGAGCGGCAATGCCGATCTCCGTGACTCAGACCGAGGCAGCCCCACGACGCACACTTGGCATGCGTACCCAACCCGCGGATGAGAAACTCGGATTAGTTCTTCAATTGGAGCTTCGCCGCTCTCGCTGCCTCGTCTACTTGAAAGGCTGTTCATGCAAATCCCGTTGCAAATCAGTTTCGAAAATGCGGAACCGTCAGAGGCCGTCCGCGCAGCAATTGGACACGAGGTGGAGCGGTTGGAGAAATACCAGCACCACATTACCGGGTGTCGTGTTGCCGTCGTCGCGCCGAGTACGAAGCACCGCCACGGTGCCGTCTATCGTATCAACATCTGGGTAACGATTCCGCCCCACGAGAACATCGTGGTCAGCCACCAACCTTCCGATGACCGGAGCCACATGCACGTCGAGGTCGCGATCAAGGACGCGTTCGCGGCCGCCCGACGCCAAATCGAGACTCTGGCACAACGCGCGAGCGGCAAGGTCAAGCTCCACAAGGTCGAAGCTCATGGGCGAGTTTCGAAGATTTCTGCCGAAGAAGACTACGGCTTCATCGCGACACCGGATGGACGCGAGATCTACTTCCATCGTAACAGCGTGATCGATAACGCATTCGATCGGTTGAGCGTTGGGTCAGAAGTGCGCTTCGCAGAAGAGCTCGGTGAAAAAGGAGCGCAAGCGAGTACGGTACACCTGATCGGCAAACATCATCTGAGCGAACAAAACCACAGAAGATGATGAAGGAAAGGAAGTCTTCTTCGTGGCGGTTGCTGTTATGATGCATGGCCACGCTTCGAGCGGTTCATTCGCGAGGTTGCGAAGGCGGGGCCGCAGCATCGGACCGCTAAGGCTGAATCGAAACGGACCAAGAGTCCCAAGAAAAAAGCCCCGCGGCAGCGGGGCTAGGTAGATGACCAACACATCACATGCCTCCTGATGGGTACGCGCGTCCGGGTTCGTCCAATCCCGTGGTCTTCACCGGATGCGCACCCTAGTGGAGGCAACCCATCACTATCACATCGTTGGCCGAAATGGCACAGCCGACTTATGGCACCCATCGAGTCAAGAACCCCGGACTGGAGGATGGGGTTTGGATTACAGACGGCAAGAACGGGTTTGAGATACCGGAATCCCGTTATCGAGAGAACGGCTATAAGCCGCGTGTCGAAGAGCTTCCGTGGAGATCTTCAACCTGGGAAGGTGGCAATGCCCCGTGGCCCTCGCAGTGAGAAGCGCCCCGCCGACGTGATCGGCGCGGGCCGTTATCTTCCATGGGCATCTCCAAAATTTAAACTGAGACATTAACCCAAGCGCGAAAAGAGGCCTCGCCGAAGCGGGGCTGATGCACGTTTCAAGGTTTTCGTCTTCTACCTCACAAGCCAAAGCCCAGCCGATCGAGAGGGCGAACATGCGCCGATACTCCGGCGCAGAGGGTGTCTGCGCCCCGCTCCTTCAATTATCCAGGAAGCTTCTCAGTACCCTCGAGCGGCTTGGGTGCTTCAGCTTTCGCAGCGCCTTGGCCTCGATCTGGCGGATGCGCTCGCGCGTCAAGTGCCCGAGCCCGCAGGAGAGCTGCGGCGGGACAGGCTTTTGCACCGCATTTCCGTTTGAGGCGACAGCATCGAGGTCCGGAACAGTTTCCAAGTCCCAAACAATTACGTGCTAAAGGCATCAATGTGCTCCCACCCGAGGGTCGTCGCGGCCTTCAGGCGGCGAAGACCGGCAACGCCAGCAGCGCGGCGCCGGCGAAGATCGAAGTATATTCATCGGGGCCTGATCAGCGCCCCGAGTCCTTGCGGTTGCTGACGATTCCTTCGAGCCGGAGCTTGCATGGCGCGGCCCATGCCGGAAATTACCAGGGGCGCCCGAAGGCCCTTGGACCTCCGCGCGCCCTTCCCCTTCCCACCCGATCCCCCAGGTGGATGGAGCGGCAAGAGCATCTCTGTGCTTTGTGGCTGGCCTGGGGCGCGGCAGCACAGGGATTGAACCAGGGCACTGACCGACTAAGTATGGGTTAAGGCGGCTGGACGGCCCCCACGTCCCCCCCGATCCCCCAAGGGTTGTCCATACAAAGCGCCGAGCATGAATACCTGCCCCGCTTCTGCGGGGTTTTCTTTTTGGTCTGGCCGCGCGGGAATGGCCCTAAATTCGCCGCCCGTTTGCGGGGGCTCGTCGCGTTTCAAATCCCTAACTTAGGCGATGGAGGCGTCGATCTACTTCTGCCGGGCAATACGAATCCCAGCCCGTTTCGGCAGATGACCTTGGGGCGCGGACCGCCAACCGCTGCCGTGCGAAGCTCGAAACGGTCAGAGATAACCTGCCCGGCAATGGAGCCGAAGATGGTGGCACCGCCGTCGGAGGAAAATAAGAGGTAGATATCAACCCCGAGCGGCGACGGCGTGGGGGCGAAACCGCCATCCCAGATCGTGCCGTCGGGCCACACCGAAATCAGAAAGGAGCCGGCGTTGTGGACTTCGAGCGTTAGATTTCCGAGCAAGCCGGCCGGCGGCCAACCGGTGATCTCGAATGATGTCACGTCACCGTTGAGCGTAATCACACGATGCTTGGACACCGAGCGACCGATGCTGAGATCACCGTCGGCGGTGACCGACTGCACCTCATAGTCGGAGGCACGGATATCGACGGCGTCGGCAATGTCGCCGACCAGACCGCTGACCCCGATATAATCGCCCGATGGGGGCGCATTGCCGTGGCCACCGAACCAACCGGTGACCTGCAACACCCGGCGCTGGCCATCGCTGACCACGCCGAACAACGGCGACCAGCCGACCCCGCCACCACCGGTGCCGCTACCGTCGAGTCCACGCG
>VAZQ01000249.1:4909-6643 GCA_005883115.1 Alphaproteobacteria bacterium
CCCAAAGCGACGTTGCTCCGGTGCACGAGGATCATCGGCGTCGGTGGGCGATTCGTACGAATTGCAATCTTACAAAGCGGGCGCGTCTAGCGGACCTCGTCCGTCCAGACCTTGAAACTGACCAGCGTGTTGGGGCCGAAGGTATGGGTGATCGGCACGTCCGCCGCATCGCGCCCTTGAGCAATCAGCACGCGGCCGATTCGCGGCATGTTGTTGCGCGCGTCGAATGTGTACCACCGCCCGCCAAGATAGGCCTCGAACCAGCTGGCGAAATCCATTGGGCCATAGGGCGGTGGCACACCGATGTCGCCGAGATAGCCGGTGCAATAGCGCGCCGGAATGTTCATACAGCGGCAGAATGTGATGGCGAGGTGCGCGTAGTCGCGACACACACCCTTGCCTTCATTGAAGACCTCCCAGGACGTCATGGTCGCGCGCGCATGCTCGTAGCCGAAGGCGATGTGGCGATGGACGAAATCGCAGATCGCCTGGACGCGCGGCCACCCCGGTGGCGACTTTTCGAAGAGGTTCCAGGCCACCTCGGACAGGCGCTCGGTCTCGCAGTAGCGACTGCCGAGGAGAAAGATTAGCGTCTCTGCCGGCAAATCCTCCACCGCGTGTTGGGAAGCCGAAGGGGCAATCACGTCCGGCAGGCCGGTATCACGAACGACGCCATCGGCCGACAAGCGCATTCGGCCGGCAGGAGCGACGATGCGGCTGCACCAATTGCCGAAGACGTCGCGGTAGGGGGCGATCGGCACGGAAGGGCTGGTGGTCAGGTAATCGGGCACGATGACATCGGACGCCCGGGTGAAATGGGTGCCCAGGACCATGACTATGGGTGTGGGTTGTGGGAAGTCGTAAATCAGTTCGTAGCCGACACGAATCTTCATCCGACATCCCCTGATTTGACTAATGGCCCAAGGACCCAGCCATCGCAGCGCCATCGCGGCGGCAGCTTCAGCCCCCTGAACTTGCAGAGCGCGACCGGCGCACACGAGCGCGTCGAGGTCCCGGCTCGGAAGCTCGATCTAACGAATGTCGATGCGTTCCATCAACGGACCTTGTCCGCGTCCCGACGTCGATCAAGCCCGTTGGGCGAATTGTGTGCGCGTGGAGCGTTGGGGAGTGGTCCAGATCGCGTCCGGCGTACCGGGCGTGGCGCTCACTTGCACCTCCATGCCGAGATGGTCCGACGGGAACCCGATGAAGGTGCCGTGGAGCGGGATCGCGTCGTGTGGATCGCGGACGACCGCAACGGTGACAAGGCCGATCTTGCCGACGCGGCCGCTCGTGGGGTCGAAATCGATCCAGCCGGTGCCCGGCAAATAGATTTGCGCCCAGGCATGGGTCGACCCGCGAGCTGAGCCGCTCGTCGGCTCTTCGGGATCGTCGAGCGGTCCGGCGAGATACCCGGACGCAAACCGCGCGGCGAGACCGAACGAGCGCGCCGCCTCGATCATCAGCATGGCGAAATCGCGGCAGCTGCCATGGCCGAGCCGGAGCGTCTCCACCGGCTGCTGGATTCCCTTCGCTTCCCGCCGCCGGTAGCGGAAGCCATGGTATATGCCCTGTGAGAGCTGGGTGAGAAGTTCAAAAGGGCCGACCGACCCGCCCGGGGGCAGGAATTGACGAGCCCAGCGGCCAACCTCGTTCCCCGGATCGGGTTGATGGCGTTCGATGCAATGGGCGAGGTCCGGCATCTCGTCGGCGCTATAGTCGACGGGAAAGGTC
>VAZQ01000707.1:0-442 GCA_005883115.1 Alphaproteobacteria bacterium
AGTATTGCCGGTACTCTTTGTAGGTGGTCGAGCCGATGCAGCGCAGGGTGCCCGATGCGAGCGCCGGCTTGAGCAGGTTCGAGGCGTCCATCGCGCCGCCCGAGGTCGCGCCCGCGCCGATCACCGTGTGGATCTCGTCGATGAACATAATCGCGCCGGGATAGGCCTCGAGCTCCTTGATCACCTGCTTGAGCCGTTCCTCGAAATCGCCGCGATAGCGCGTGCCGGCGAGCAACGTGCCCATGTCGAGCGCAAATACGGTTGCATTCCTGAGCACGTCGGGGACTTCGCCGTGCACGATGCGCCGCGCCAAACCCTCGGCAATCGCGGTCTTGCCGACGCCGGCGTCGCCGACGAACAGCGGATTGTTCTTCTGGCGGCGGCACAGCACCTGGATGGTGCGGTTGATCTCGTTATCGCGTCCGATCAGTGGGTCGATCCT
>VAZQ01000707.1:528-3367 GCA_005883115.1 Alphaproteobacteria bacterium
CGGCCCCGCGCACGGGGCGCGCCTCCGACATGCCGGGACGCTTGGCGATACCGTGGCTGATGTAATTGACCGCGTCGTAGCGCGTCATGTCCTGCTCCTGCAGGAAATACGCGGCATGGCTCTCGCGCTCGGCAAAGATCGCGACCAGCACATTGGCGCCGGTCACCTCCTCACGGCCCGATGACTGCACGTGAATGACGGCGCGCTGGATCACGCGCTGGAAGCCGGCGGTCGGCTTTGAATCGTCATTGCCGTCGCTCACCAGGTTTTCGAGCTCGCTTTCGAGATAAGCGGTCAAGCTGCGCCGCAGCTTCTCGAGATCGACATTGCATGCGCGCATGACCGCGGCCGAGTCCTGGTCGTCGATCAGCGCGAGCAGAAGATGTTCGAGCGTCGCGTATTCGTGATGACGCTCATTGGCCAGCGCCAGTGCGCGGTGCAGGGACTGCTCGAGATTGCGCGAAAACGTCGGCATGTCAGCTCTCGTGATAACGAGTTATATAGCCTCGGCGTTCCTGCTTTTCCATCGTCGCTACTTCTTTTCCATGACGCACTGCAGAGGATGCTGGTGTTTGCGGGCAAAGTCCATGACCTGCGTCACCTTGGTCTCGGCCACCTCGTAGGTATAAATCCCGCATTCGCCGATGCCGTGCTGATGCACATGCATCATGATGCGATGGGCGCTTCCCTGGTCTTTGTTGAAGAAGCGCTCCAGCACGTGGACCACGAACTCCATCGGCGTGTAGTCGTCGTTCAACAGCAGCACGCGGTAGAGACTGGGCCGCTTCGTCTCCCGCTTGGTCTTGGTGATGACCGCAGTCCCGGGCGCGCCCGCTCGCCGTTTGTGATTGTCCTCCTCCCCAAGCCGCGGGGCCCGGTTTGCCATGCTTGCAGTCATTGCGGTCGGTCGCGGATTCATCGCTAGCAGTCTACGGACAAGGAGATGGCAGGTTTGGGTGTCGCTGCATCATAATAAAGACAGCGCCGCGCCGGTTCCAGGTCGCGTATGCCCGCGAATCGTCGCAAATTTTGACGCATTTCGTTTTGCAAATCCCGGCGTTTTGCAAATCCCGTGCCGGAGCGGCCATACCGCGTCAATCGACCGACTCAATTGCGGACAAATCGGGGCGAATTCATCGGAAATCTGCGGATTTATCTCCCAAGGGACGACCGCCGGCATGTGTTTAACACTCAGTTTCCCCGTTCTCTTGCCGAGAAGCCCGGCCGCCGGGACAACGCTTGGCAGCAGGCTGCAGAACGCAACTTTCTGCGCCTGGTATGCGTTTTTAGTCGTGGCGCGCACGTGCAGAGCCCTCATGCCGGTGCCCAAACCGATCTATGGTGGAGCCTGGCAGCGAGCCGCCTGGGCATGTCGGCTGTGATAGCCGGTCAGAAATGATATTTCGGCCGCCGCATGCGATTACGCGTCAGTGGCCCCAAGCGGCGCTCGGCGCATCAGTTACGCCGCCGGAGGGTCAGTGCGCCCCCTAAGGACGTAAGCACCGCAACAAAACAAAGCCCGGCCAGGCAGCCGGGCTCGTTTATGTCCGCCGAAGCTAGAGATTACTTGGGCGAGGCCATCTTGCCGAACTGCGCCTCGAAGGGCTTGTAAGCCTCTCTGGCGAGATCGGCATAAAGCTCGCCGAGCTTGGTCGCCTGCGCCACGAAGCTCTCATACGAGCTTCTCGCATAGTCGCTCTGCACCTCGATCGCCTTTTCGAACGACTTCGCGCCGATCAGTTTCTCGGTTGCAGCCGCGGTTTGCTCGAACACATTCTTCGAGTAATCCGCGAATTCGACCGTGATCGCCTGCAGGCTCTTCGAGAGCGCGCCCAGCGATCTCACCGAACTTCTGAATGTCATCGATATTCTTGACCATTACATCTCTCCCGGCAGCTCGCCGATTGTGTTGACCTTTGCCTCCCGCCCGACCCATCGACCCATATATTGCACTGCACAAAAAAGTCAAGGGGGTCTTTTGCAGTGCAATATGGTAGTCAGGTCCGCTACTTAACGGATTCGCAATCGGCCTCATGCCAGAATTTCCGCGTGCCGCTCGGGCGGCAGAGTCATCCGCCGTCTGGTTGGAAATCAGAAGCAGGGGGAGGCCAAAAAGGTCGGGAAAACTTCAGAAAACCGCCCTTTTTGACTCGTCCAATCGCTTTGCCTCGGCACGACAGGGGTGTCAGCGCTTCGCACGGAGCGCGAAGGGGACGAGGACGGGGGAAATACCATGCTGCGGATCCGGACCGGAGCCCGTGATGGGCTTCGTTGGGGTTTGTTCGGTTTTGTCGCTGCCTTTCTCACGCTAACCAATGATGCCACCCAGGCGGCGCCTTACGCCGACATCGTCGTCGACGCGAATTCCGGCGCCATCCTGCATGCCACCAATCCGGACGCACGACGGCATCCCGCCTCGCTCACCAAAATCATGACCCTCTACCTGCTCTTCGAGCAGCTCGAGGCCGGCAAGCTCAAGCTCGACAGTGCGCTCAAGGTCTCGAGCGAAGCCGCGGGACAGGCGCCGACCAAACTGGGCCTCAAGCCCGGCAGCACACTCGTCGTCGAAGACGCGATCAAGGGCATGGTGACGCGCTCGGCAAACGACGCCGCCGTCGTAGTGGCGGAGGCAATCGCGGGAAGCGAGAGCGATTTCGCCAAGCTGATGACGCGCAAGGCGCAGGCGCTCGGCATGACCGGCACCGTCTACAAGAACGCGTCCGGCCTGCCCGATGACGACCAAGTGACGACCGCACGCGACCAATCCGTTCTCGGACGCGCCATCCAGGAACGTTTCCCCCGCCACTACAAATATTTTTCCATCCGTTCGTTCACCTTC
>VAZQ01000708.1 GCA_005883115.1 Alphaproteobacteria bacterium
CGGCCTTCCCACGGCGCATGAAAGACCGGCTCGTTCCGCTCCGGCTCGACGCGTCCGAAGCCATCCATCCCGCCCATGTCGTGAACGCCATCCATCAGGCCGCCTCCCCGGGCCGCTTGGGAACCCCGGTGCCGATCATGGCATCGCGTGTGACGAGCTGAGCAAGGCGCTCCTCGCTCCAGCCCTCCGTGCCGGGCGGGCGCATCGGCAGCACGAGAAAGCGGGTTTCCGCGGTCGAGTCCCACACGCGGATCTCGGTGCTCGCCGGCAGCTTGACCCCGAAATCGGCGAGCACGCCGCGCGGGTCCTTCACCGCGCGCGAGCGGTAGGGTGCGGATTTGTACCAAACCGGCGGCAGGCCGAGCACGTCCCACGGATAGCAAGAGCACAGCGTGCAAACGACCATGTTGTGCCGCGCGGGGGTGTTTTCGACGGCGACCAGATGATCGCCGACCCGGCTTTCGTGACCGAGCGCGCGCACCGCCTTGGAGCCGTCGTCGAGCAGCGCGCGCTTGAATGCCGGATCGCGCCAGGCCTTGGCGACCACGCGCGCGCCGGTGTGCGGACCGATCTTGGTCTCATAGGCCTCGATAATGACATCGAGCGCGGCCGGATCGATATAGCCCTTCTCGCTCAGGACGGTCTCCAGCGCGCGTACGCGCAACTGCGTCTCGGAGAGCTCCGAGCCGTGCTCATGCTGGTCGTGCTCGGCCATGGATGATCCTTGGGCGATCCTTGAATGTTCCATCGGGCGGATGATGCAGTATCCTCCCCGTCGGGAGTCAAGTCGAGGGCGCTGCCGTGCAACGCGCCGTAGAAACGAGGGTCAATGACTGCAGCGGAACTTTTCGACATAGAACGGCTGGCCTCTTTGGGCGGACCTCTGGACCGGGAATTACATTCACGGCACGAGCGTTCTCTGCTTGCCCTCTTCTCTTCGAACCTCTGGACTGCGCGGAATAAACACGCATTCTGAAGTCGTGGCGCATCAAAAGCTTGCACGCATAGCGCTGGCCCGGAACTGAATGTTCATCGAAAAGGCGGGCGGCCGCGCCATCGCAATTGCGGCCGACGTGACCGATCGCAATGCCATGCGCCGCGCGTTCGACGAAGCCGAGAAGGCCTTCGGTACCGTCACCATCCTGGTCAACAATGCCGGCGTCGCGCATTCCGGCCGTGCGGTGGAGCTCTCGGAACCGGAATGGCGGCGCGTCGTCGGCACCGATCTCGATGCCGTGTTCTTCTGGGCCCAGGAGGCGGCGCGGCGGATGCTCGCTGCCGGCAAGAGCGGCGCCATCGTCAACGTCGCCTCGGTGCTCGGCTTCGGCGTCGCCAAAGGCACGGCGGCCTATGCCGTGGCAAAAGCCGGGGTCGTCCAGCTCACCAAAGCGCTCGGGCTCGAGCTTGCGTTCAAGGGCGTGCGGGTCAACGCCATCGCGCCCGGCTGGATCGTGACTGATCTCAACCGCGATTATCTCATGAGCGAGCAGGGCGCCGCGATCAAACGCGAGATCCCCGTGGGCCGTTTCGGCGAGGAGCGCGATCTCGACGGCGCGCTGCTTTTGCTCGTCTCCGACGCCGGCCGCTTCATCGCCGGCACCACCATCGTCGTCGACGGCGGGCAGATGGTGGCGCTGCGAGGGTGAGCGAACCTATGATGGATCAAACAAAGGGACGCTGGGCATGGACTTCACGCTTTCCCCTGAGATCGAGGACATCCGTCTGCGCACGGGCCGCTTCGTGGAGGCGCACGTGCTGCCGCTCGAAGCCGATCCCGGCAACTATGACGATCACGAGAACATCCGCCTCGACGTGCTGCGCGCCCTGCAGGCCAA
>VAZQ01000004.1:0-22297 GCA_005883115.1 Alphaproteobacteria bacterium
CGATTGCGCGGAGGTCCTCTAAGGCGCGTGCGACGGCAACGTCAAGCGGCGTGCCCGGGATGTCGCCGATTGTCGCCTTAAGCTTGCTGCCGTCGACGCTGTGCGGCTCGTTCCAGAAGTAAGCGATTTCGGACAGTTCGCGGCAGAGGGGCACGATCGGCCGCAGCGCATGAATGAGCCACCACGTCATGCGTTTGTTCTCGAGGCTGGCCTGCATCGCTCGGGTGATCGCCGCCGTCAATTCGCGGCCGGTGACCGCGTGGCCGGAAAAGCCGAAGCTCGCGAACGGTGGAAGTGCTTCGCGAACGCTGGCAAGGCGCAAGAGCGCGGACGCGAAATCCGGCAGATAGGCCCATTCGTGCGTCACCTCGAGCGGTCCGGGATAGGTAATGCGACGTCGGCCGATCTCCTTGACGAGCACGAGATCGAACCACGACCCAGGCCCGCCGCCGTAAAAATCGCCGGCGCGCAGAATGATGGTGCGCACCCCGCGCTCGGCCGCTTCCATCAAGCGATCTTCGATCGCCACTCGCAGCTGTCCCTTGCGAGATGATGGCCGCATAGGCGTATTCTCGTCGATCACCGGCGGCAGCGGCGAACCATAATTGTAGAGGTTACCCGGGAAAAGCAGCGTGGCGCCCGCGGTTTCTGCCGCGGCGACGGCGGAATAGGCGAGCGGCAGCGCCAGCCGTGCCCAATCCGTATACGGCGGGTTGAGTGCGTGCAACACGACATCGACACCGCGCGCCGCTTTGCCGACCGCGGCGTGATCGAGCGCGTCGATCTCTACCACCGTGGTATGGGCGGGCGCGCGGGCTGCGCCGCCCGGACGCATCAAGCTGGTCACGATCCAGCCGGCATCGCGGAACGCCTCCGCCGCCTTGTGGCCCAGCCGACCGGCGGCGCCGAGCACCAGGATACGCGCACTCATGATCGTCCACTGGCGAAAGGCATTCGTGGCGGCCCGGCGAGCAGTCGAGCAATCGTACGCGTCGCTCCGGTCATTTCAAAAGCCGCCGGTTTGATCATCCGACGAAGGATTAATGACGGCCGGAGCTGCAAGTCCGGTGATGGTCTCACCATATTGGGGATGATAAGAAGTTGCCGATGAGCGAATTCTTGTTCTATGCCCTCGTGCCGATTGCGATCGGCGCCGTCGCCGTGGTGCTGCTGCTCGGATTGCACAACATGGCGCGCGGCGGCTCGCCCCACCGCTCGCAGAAGCTGATGCGCCTTCGCGTGCTGCTCCAATTCGTGGCGATCATCATCATTATGTTCACGATTTGGATAATCGGGAGATAGGGTGCTGCGATGGTCGTTCTCAACAGGATCTATACGCGCACCGGCGACGATGGCACGACCGCGCTCGGCAGTGGTGCGCGCCGCAAGAAGTACGATTTGCGCGTCGACGCATACGGTACGCTCGACGAGGTCAATGCGGTGATCGGCATCGTGCGGCTCCACGTCGGCGAGGAGCCTGCGCTCGATGGCATGCTCGCGCGCATACAGAACGATCTGTTCGATATCGAGGCTGATCTCTGCCTTTCCGAGAAAGGTCCGGGCGGCGCGCGCATGACCGCCACCGACGCACAGGTGGACGCAGCGCATCGATGAGCTCAACGCCGATCTTGCGCCACTACGCTCCTTCATTCTGCCGGGTGGAAGCCCGGCTGCCGCGTATCTTCACCTTGCCCGCACGGTGTGCCGCCGTGCCGAGCGGATAATGGGCGAACTTAACGACAAAGCCGGCGAAGGCGTCACGCCGGCGGCGCTCAAATACGTCAACCGGCTCTCGGATTTCCTTTTCGTCGCGGGCAGGCACGCCAACGCCAAGGGCACATCCGACGTGCTGTGGCAACCCGGACAAAATCGGTGATCGGAGACCTTGCATGGTCGTGCCGATCTACGACGACAATCCATTCAGCCCGCCGGTGAAGCCGGTGGTCACCTGGGGCCTGATCGCGGTCAATCTCGCGATCTTGCTCTACGAGATGGGAGCGAGCCAGCTCGCGCTCGATCGCATCATCGATTCCTTCAGTCTTACGCCCGCGGCCTTCATCGGCGACATCGGCGCGCGAGGATGGGTACCGGCTTTCCTCACCATCATCACGTACCAGTTCTTCCACGCGGATCTCACGCACGTCGTGGGCAACATGATCTTCCTGTGGGTGTTCGGCGACGATGTCGAACGGGTCCTCGGCCGTGGGCGCTATCTCGCATTCTATTTGCTCTGCGGCGTCATTGGCGGCCTCGTCTTCGTGGCCAATGATCCGCATTCCACCATCGAGCTGATCGGCGCGTCGGGCGCGGTGGCAGGTGTGGTGGTCGGCTATGTCATGCTGCGGCCCTGTGCCAAGATCACGGTACTGCTCGGCATCATCCCGCTGCGGATCAGCGCCTATTGGGTCGTGGGCCTGTTCGTCATCAGTCAATTGTGGAATCTGGGCGCGTCATCCAAGAGCGAAGTTGCCTATTGGTGCCATTT
The DNA here is from genome assembly GCA_005883115.1 of Alphaproteobacteria bacterium. Taxonomy (GTDB): domain Bacteria; phylum Pseudomonadota; class Alphaproteobacteria; order Rhizobiales; family Xanthobacteraceae; genus VAZQ01. Next base: position 2,486 of record VAZQ01000004.1, read on the forward strand.
CGGCGGCATGTTGGGCGGGGCTCTCCTCTTTCCGCTCCTGAAGCCACGGGGGGTGAGGCTGTTCCAGTGCCTGCAGCCCGTGCCGGACACCGTGGTGCAGATCGGTCCCCAGCGTGCCGGGCCTGCGGCGAGGCTCAACGACCTCCGTTGACACTACAAGGTAGCGGCCATTAGGTTGCCGCCGTCTTTGCCGGGCGGCTGGAGCCGACGCTGTCGTCGCGAGAGCCAATTTCCATGAAAATCCTGGTGCCCGTGAAACGGGTCGTCGACTTCAACGTCAAAATTCGTGTCAAGACCGACGGCAGCGGCGTTGAGCTGGCGAACGTGAAAATGTCCATGAATCCCTTCGACGAGATTGCCGTCGAGGAAGCACTCCGGCTCAAGGAAAAGGGACAGGCAACCGAAGTCGTCTGCGTGTCGATTGGCCCGCCGCAGGCCGCTGAAACCATCCGCACGGGGCTCGCGATGGGAGCCGACCGCGGCATCCTGGTGAAGACGGACAAGCCGCTCGAGCCGCTCGCTGTCGCCAAAATCCTCAAGGCAATCGTCGAGCAGGAGAAGCCGGGGCTGGTCATCATGGGCAAGCAGGCGATCGACGATGACTGCAATCAGACCGGCCAGATGCTGGCGGCGCTCACCGGTTGGCCGCAGGGCACCTTCGCGTCCAAACTGGTAATCGAGGGCGACGGCGTTTTGGTGACGCGCGAAGTCGACGGCGGCTTGCAAACAGTCAAGCTCAAGAGCCCAGCGATCGTGACGACCGATCTGCGCCTCAACGAGCCGCGTTATGCGAGCCTCCCCAACATCATGAAAGCCAAGAAAAAGCCGATCGACGAGAAGACGCCTGACGATTACGGAGTCGACATCGCGCCACGGCTCGATGTGCTCAAGACCACCGAGCCGGCAGGGCGGCAGGCGGGCGTCAAGGTGAAGACCGTGGGCGAGTTGGTCGAGAAGCTCAAGAATGAAATGGGGGTGATCTGATGTGCGCGCGGCGCTGCAACGGGCATGCACGGCCGCCGTCCGGCGATCATCGAACTTCCACGACCTTGCGCTCATGATCGCTCCGCCATGACCACGCTCCTCCTTGCCGAGCACGACAACAAAACGCTCAAGGACGCGACCGCCAAGGCGCTGAGCGCGGCTAGGGCGCTCGGGGCGGACGTGCATGTACTGGTTGCCGGCAAGGACTGTCGCGCGGTCGCCGACGCCGCTGCCAAGCTCGACGGCGTGAACAAGGTTCTGCTCGCCGATGCCGCCGGTTACGAGCACATGCTGGCTGAGCCGACGGCGGCGCTCATCCACTCGTTGGCGCGCGATTACGATGCGATCGTCGCGCCGGCGACCACGACGGGCAAGAATATCATGCCGCGCGTTGCAGCTTTGCTCGACGTCATGCAGATTTCCGACATCGTCAAGGTGATCGCGCCGGACACGTTCGAGCGGTTGATCTATGCCGGCAACGCGGTGCAGACCGTGCGTTCGAAGGACAAGACCAAGGTGATCACGGTACGCACTTCGACCTTTCAGGCGACCGGCGCGGGAAGTTCAGCGCCGATCGAGCAGGTGACCGAGCAGGTGGCAGCCGCCGCCGACCCCGGCCTCTCCACTTTCGTCGGCGAAGAACTATCCAAATCGGAGCGCCCCGAGCTCACTTCGGCGAAGATCATCATTTCGGGGGGGCGCGCCATGCAAAGTCGGGAAAACTTCACTAAATATATCGAGCCGGTCGCCGATAAACTTGGGGCCGCCATCGGTGCCTCGCGGGCCGCGGTTGATGCCGGTTATGCCCCCAACGACTGGCAGGTCGGCCAGACCGGCAAGGTCGTGGCACCGGAGCTTTACATCGCAGTCGGGATTTCCGGCGCGATCCAACATCTCGCCGGTATGAAGGATTCGAAGGTCATTGTGGCCATCAACAAGGACGAAGAGGCGCCCATCTTCCAAGTGGCCGACGTTGGGCTCGTCGCCGATCTGTACCAAGCGCTTCCGGAATTGGCGGCGGAACTCGGCAAAATTGGACGTTAAGAAGAGTGCTAGGCGCGATTGGCCGCAGGCACTCGGTAGAGCAGGCGAAAGAGCATGATTGAGGTCAAAGAGCGGCCGAAGTCCCGTTCCGGCAACCCGGCCATTCATATTCGCAAGATCGGCGTGATCGGCGCGGGGCAAATGGGCAGCGGCATCGCCCATGTCAGCGCGCTTTCCGGGTTTGACGTCAAGCTCAACGACCTCTCCGCCGACCGGATCAAGGCCGGGATCGCCACCATCAACGGCAACATGGCACGGCAGGTAAGTCGCAAGCGCATCACCGAAGAGGAGCGGCAGGCCGCGCTCAAGCGCATCACACCGGCCGAGACGTTCGAAGCCTTCGCCGATTGCGATCTCATCATCGAAGCGGCGACCGAGAAGGAGGATACCAAGCGCGCCATCTTCGCGAGTGTCTGCCCGGTACTCAAACCCGACGCAATCATCGGGACCAACACGTCGTCGATCTCGATCACGCGGCTCGCCTCCGCGACCGACCGGCCGGAGCGCTTCATCGGCATCCATTTCATGAATCCCGTGCCGCTGATGGAACTGGTCGAGCTCATCCGCGGGATTGCCACCGACGACGTTACCTTCGATACGACCAAACAGTACGTGGCCAAGCTCGGCAAGACGATCGCGATGGCGGAGGATTTTCCCGCTTTCATCGTCAATCGGATCTTGCTGCCGATGATCAACGAGGCGATCTACACGCTCTATGAAGGCGTCGGCAACGTAGAGGCCATCGACACGGCCATGCGGCTCGGTGCCCACCATCCGATGGGGCCGCTCGAGCTTGCAGATTTCATCGGGCTCGACACCTGTCTCTCGGTCATGCAGGTCCTGCACGAAGGCTTGGCCGATTCCAAGTATCGCCCGTGTCCGCTCTTGGTGAAATATGTCGAAGCGGGTTGGCTCGGCCGCAAGACCCAGCGCGGCTTCTACGACTATCGCGGCGAAAAGCCCGTACCGACCCGTTGATCGTCTGCCAATTCCACCTATGCCGGCACCGGAGCGATCCCGTACGCGTGGTGAAGCATTGTTGGCGCACCTTCTACCCGCCCCCTTGTATTCTGGCGTAGGCAAATCACTCAGTTTTGCGGGCGTTGCAGCGCCGCGGTCACGAGCTTCACCGCATCCTCGCTCGCCCATTCCGCCGGACCCGCAATGGTGCCGATCTCGCAGCCGGCCGGATCGACCAGAATCGTCGTCGGCATTCCGGCGGCGCGGCCAACCATCTTCAAGTCCTGAAAAACCTTGGCGCTAGTGTCGGCATAATAGGCGAGGCGCCCGGCCCCGACCTCCTTGAGCCAGGCACGGGGTTTAACGGCATCGCGGGTGTCGATATTGACCGCGACCACCTCGAAAGTCGGTCCGCCGAGTTTTCCCTCGAGCGCATCGAGCGCTGGCATCTCCTTGCGACAGGGCACGCACCAAGTGGCCCATAGGTTGAGCAGCACCGTGCGCCCGCGCCAGTCCGCGAGGTGGCGCTCTGTCCCTTTCCCATCGTGGAAGGCGAGATCCGGCAGGCGCAGCGACTGCTCGGCGATGGTGAATGCCGCCACTTCTCCGCGCGCGAGCGGCGCAACATGTTGTGCTAGCTCCACCGCGCCAGCGCAGGCGGCGTCCGCCGCATTGCGCTTGAGCGCTCCGATCCCGTATACCGCGGCCAATACGACCGTGGCGCCGGACATTGCGGCGACCACGATCGTGGCAAGCCGCCGCTTGGCGTGGGTTCGCGCTGCAGCTTCGGGCCCCGTCATGATGGGCGAAACCTCGGTAAACGTGCCATGAGCAATAAGATGTGGGGCGGGCGTTTCCGCACCAGCCCCGACGCGGTCATGGAGGACATCAATGCCTCCATCGATTTCGATCGACACCTCTTCCGCCAAGACATTGCCGCCAGCCAAGCCCATGCCGCGATGCTAGCCAAACAAGGCATCATCACGGCCGACGATGCCCGCAAGATTGCTCACGGTCTAGACACGATCCTGTCAGAGATCGAGAGCGGCAGGTTCAAGTTCAAACGGGCGCTCGAAGACATCCATATGAATGTGGAGAGCCGGCTCGCCGAATTGATAGGGCCGGCGGCTGGCCGGTTGCACACCGCGCGATCACGAAACGATCAGGTCGCAACCGATTTGCGGTTATGGGTCAGGGCGACGATCGATTCGGTGGATCAGGCGCTCGCCGGCTATCAGCGCGCGCTCGCCGAGAAGGCGCTCGAGCACGCGGCAACAGTGATGCCCGGCTTCACCCACTTGCAGGTCGCGCAGCCCGTGACCTTGGGTCACCATCTCCTGGCCTATGTGGAAATGGCCGCGCGCGACCGCGGCCGGTTCGCCGACGCGCGCAAGCGCGGGAATTTTTCTCCGCTCGGGGCCGCAGCGCTCGCCGGCACTGCCTTTCCGCTCGACCGCGCCATGACCGCAAAGGCGCTCGGCTTCCAGGCGCCCATGGCCAATTCGCTCGACGCGGTCTCCGACCGCGATTTCGTACTCGAGGCGCTCGCCGCGGCGGCAATCACCGCGGTGCACCTGTCCCGCTTTGCCGAGGAGATCGTCATCTGGTGCTCCCCCATCGTCGGGTTCATCTCGCTATCGGACCGCTTCACCACCGGCTCATCGATTATGCCGCAGAAGCGCAACCCCGATGCCGCCGAGCTTGTGCGGGCCAAGAGCGGCCGCATTGTCGGTGCGCTCGAGGCGCTGCTCATCGTTTTGAAAGGCTTGCCGCTCGCCTATCAAAAGGACCTGCAGGAGGACAAGGAAGGCGTGATGGACGCCTTCTCCGCTCTGACGTTGTCGATTGCGGCGATGGCCGGCATGGTTCGCGATATGACGGCTGACGTCGCGCGCATGCGCCAAGCTGCCGGGACCGGTTATTCGACCGCGACCGACCTCGCCGATTGGCTGGTGCGCACGCACAAGCTACCGTTCCGCGAGGCGCATCACGTCACGGCGCGCATCGTCGCCAAGGCGGCGAGCGAGAATGTTCCGCTCGATCAAATGCCGCTCGCTGCCATGCAGGCGATGGAGAAACGGATCACCAAGGACGCGTTGGCCGTGCTTAGCGTCGATGCTTCGGTAAGGAGCCGCGCTAGCTATGGAGGCACCGCCCCGAAGAACGTGCGCCGGGAGGCGAACAGGTGGCTTAAGACCTTGGCAAAAGGGCAATGATAAACTCCACACTCGTGGCGGCGTTTGGCCATGCTGTCGCCTCGCGCGTGCGATCTGCTATGGTGCCCTCGATCGAGGAGTGGCTGAATTGACGTCCTTATCCGACCTGCGCCTCGCCCGGATTGCGGCCATTGGCGCGCTCATCGCCGCGCTCGGCCTGGCGGGCTGCGGGCGCAAGGGCGGACTCGACCCGCCGCCGGGAGCGACTGCAGCCGATACCAGTCCCTCGCGGCCGGACCTCGAGCCCGCGATCGGGCCGGACGGCAAGGTCATGCCGTCGCCGCAAGGACCGCAACGGCGCACGCTCATCGACTGGCTGCTCAACTGAGCCCTCGCCATGCACCATTTCGTCTATCGCCACGGCGTGCTTCACGCCGAGGCGGTCAATCTCATTGATCTCGCGCAGGCGGTCGCAACCCCATTCTATTGCTATTCGACCGCCACTCTCAGGCGTCATTATGAGGTGTTCGCCGGCGCATTCAGCGATGTGAGCGCCCTCATCTGCTACGCCATGAAGGCGAATTCGAACCAAGCCGTCATCAAAACGCTTGCGTCGCTCGGCGCCGGCGCCGATGTCGTATCCGAGGGCGAACTCAAGCGCGCGCTTGCTGCTGGCATCGCGCCGAACAAGATCATGTTCTCCGGCATCGGCAAGACTGCGGCCGAGCTCGCGCTCGCCGTCGATGAGGGTATCCTGTGCGTCAATGTCGAGTCCGACGCCGAGCTCGAGCTGCTGTCCTCGATCGCAACCAGCAAGGGCCGCAACGCCCGTATCGCTGTTCGCGTCAACCCTGACATCGACCCCAAAACCCACGCCAAAATCGCGACCGGCAAGGCCGAAAACAAGTTCGGCATTCCGATCAGCCGCGCCCGCGAGGTGTATGCCAAGGCGGCGAAACTCCCCGGCCTCGAAGTGACCGGCGTCGACATGCATATCGGCAGCCAGATTACGGAACTCGAGCCGTTCGATGATGCGTTTGCCCTATTATCCGATTTCGTGCGCACGCTGCGCGCCGACGGCCACGCCATTAGCCATCTCGATCTCGGCGGCGGGCTCGGAATTCCCTACCGCGAGGACAACGAGCCTCCGCCGCATCCCGAGGCTTATGCTGCTATGGTCAAGCGCGCGACGCGCGACCTTGACTGCACGCTCATCTTCGAGCCGGGGCGTCTGATCGTCGGCAATGCGGGCATCCTGTTGACTCGCGTGCTCTACCTCAAGCGCGGCGAAGCCAAAATGTTCGTCATCGTCGATGCCGGGATGAATGATCTCATTCGGCCGACGCTCTACGAAGCCCATCACGACATCCGTCCGGTGCGCGAGCCTGCTCCGAATGCCGCCCGCATCATCGCCGATGTGGCCGGCCCAGTTTGCGAATCGGGCGATTTCCTGGCGCTTGAGCGCGAAATGGCCGAGCCCCGGCCAGGCGATTTGCTCGCGGTCATGACGGCCGGTGCATATGGCGCCGTCCAGGCCGGCACCTACAACACGCGCGCGCTGGTGCCGGAAGTGCTTGTTCGGGAAAATGAATGGGCACTGGTGCGGCCGCGCCTGGAGACCGCTGATCTGATCGCCCTCGACCGCCTGCCGCCTTGGCTCTAAAGCCTGCGTGAACGCGCCGAACTTTATCGCGCCGACGCGGTTTTCATCAGCGAGTGCCTTGCTTTTGCCCGCTGGCGGGGAGGTGGTTGCGTGTTAAGATTGGCAGATTCTCTTTTCTGGAGATGGGCTTGACCGATCGTCCCGCGGACCTCGCGAATTCCCGCCCGTCGCCCCCGCCGCAGGGTGGGGGCGGTGACGTGCTCACGCGCGCGCTCGCCCGCGCGCGCTGGACGATTTTCTGGGAAAGGCTATGGCCCGCGCTGGCATCGCTCGCCACCGTCGTCGGCCTGTTCCTGGCGGTGTCGTGGCTCGGGCTGTGGCTCTGGCTGCCGCCGATCGCTCGCGCCATCACCCTTGGCGTGTTCTTTCTCCTCACCGCGGCCGCCTTTGCCCCACTCCTGATGTTGCGCGTGCCGAGCCGTGTCGAGGGGCTTCGCCGCCTTGATCGCAATTCCGGCTTGCCGCATCGACCAGCGACGGCAATTGCGGACGAAATCGCGGCGCCGAGCGAGGATTCTTATTCCATCGTTCTCTGGCGGGCGCATATCGAACGCGCGTTGCGTGCGGCCAAGACGCTCAGAGCCGGCACGCCAGTGCCGCGGCTCGCGCTGCGCGATCCCTTTGCCATGCGCGCGCTGGTGGCGGTGTTGGTGGTCGCGACGTTCTTCGCTGCCGGCGGTGAACGGATGAAACGCATCGCCGCGGCCTTCGACTGGCAGGGCGTGATCCAACCCGCCAATTTCCGCATCGATGCCTGGGTGAGCCCGCCCCCCTATACGGGCCGGCCGCCCGTGATTCTGCCGGGCCTGCGACCGGGCGAGCCGGTGCAGACCGCCAACTCGCTGTCGGTGCCGGCGGGAAGCATACTTGTGATCCGTGCGAGCGGAATTCACCTCGACATTGCGACGAGTGGCGGCGTCGCCGAACCTAGCGCCGGTGCACAAAGCAGCAACGCAAACGGATCGGAAGAACGACGTTTTGTAATCAAGGAGGCCGGCGCGGCCACCGTGCGGGGGGCTGCTGTCGCCGACCTGACTTGGCAGTTCACTGCCATCCCCGACAAGCCTCCGACCATCGCGCTCGCCAAGGAGCCGGAGGGCCAGGCGCGTGGCGCGTTGCAGCTCTCCTACAAGCTCGAGGACGATTACGGCGTCGTCGGCGCGCAGGCATTATTCAAGCTGCAGACGAGCGAGGGGACCAACGGGCACCCCGCACGTCCGCTCTACGATGCACCCGACTTTCCGCTGGTGTTGCCGCAGGCGCGCACCAAGAACGCGGTCGGACAGACCACCAAAGACTTGACCGAGCACCCCTGGGCCGGGACCGACGTCTCGATGATTCTCACCGCGCGCGACGAGGCCGGTAATGAAGGCCAGAGTGCGGCGTTCGAATTCCGTTTGCCGGAGCGGCCGTTCTCGAAACCGATGGCGCGAGCGCTGGTCGAGCAGCGCCGGGTACTGGCGCTCGATGCCGATTCCCAGGCAAGCGTCCTGACCGCGCTCGATGCGCTCACCTTGGCGCCCGAGCGTTTCAACATGGAGAGCAATGTCTATCTCGGGCTGCGCTCGATTTTCTGGCAACTCGCGCGCGCCAAGAGCGACGACCAATTGCGCGACGTCGTCGGACGCATGTGGGACATGGCGGTGCATCTGGAGGACGGCAGCGTCTCAGATGCCGAGCAGGCCTTGCGCGCGGCTGAAGAAGCGCTGCGGCAGGCGCTTGAGCGCGGCGCCAGCGACGAGGAAATCAAGAAACTCACCGATCAGTTGCGCGCGGCCCTCGACAAGTTCTTGCAGGCGTTGGCGGAGCAGCTGCGCAAGAATCCGCAGCAGCTCGCCCGGCCGCTCGATCCCAATGCACGCCAGCTGCGCCCTCAGGATCTGCGCAATATGATCGACAGGCTCGAACAGATGGCGCGCTCCGGGGCCAAAGATGCGGCGCGCCGGATGCTGCAGGACCTGCAACAGATGCTGGAGAACCTGCAGATGGCCCGTCCCGGCCAGCAGATGGACAGTGACGGCGAGGACGACATGATGTCCGCGCTCGACGAGCTCGGAGATGTGATCCGCAAGCAGCAGCAATTGCGCGATCGCACCTTCCAGCAGGGCCAGGACCAGCGGCGCGATCGTCAGCGTGGACAGCAAGGCCAACAAGGCCAGCCGGGCGAGCAGATGGGCGAGCTGCGCGAAAATCAACAGGCTTTGCGCGATCAGCTCAAGCGCCTGATGGAGGAGTTGCGCAAGAAGGGTTTCGGCCAGGGACAGCAGGGCCAGGGCGAAATGGATCAATTGGGCCGCGCCGGCGAGGCCATGGGCGATGCGGAGGGCCAGCTCGGCGAAGGCAACGCCGATAGCGCTGTCGATTCACAAGGCCGCGCGCTCGAAGCATTGCGACGTGGCGCGCAGAACCTGGCACAGTCGATGCAGCAGCAGGGGATGTTGGGCCCCGGTCCGAATGGCCAGCCCGGTCGGCTTGGCTTGCCGCGCGCGCAACAGGACACCGATCCATTGGGCCGGCCGCTGCGTGGGCGCGACTATGGCGACGACACGACGGTCAAGGTGCCCGGCGAGATCGACGTGCAGCGCGCGCGTCGCATTCTCGAAGAATTGCGGCGGCGCTTCGGCGAGAACTTCCGTCCCCAGCTCGAGCTGGACTATATCGAGCGGCTGCTGCGGGATTTCTGATACACCGGAGATAAAGGACGCAGGAAGGATACTCCTCCTGGTCCGTTATCAACTCTCGCTGCGCGGCCTCGTCTCGCCCGCAATGCAGGCGGGCTTGACGAGTGCGGGGGCTCGGTTAACCAATTCGCAAACATAGGCCCCAGCTTAAGGTCGCGCGTCCCTGTCAAGCGGGCATCGCCGTTTGGGAGAGGCAATGTGGTCCGGTTCGAACACGTGGGATTACGTTACGGCCTCGGTCCCGAGGTCCTGCGCGATCTCACGTTCCGTATCGATGCGCGGTCGTTCCAGTTCATCACGGGGCCCTCAGGCGCCGGCAAGAGCTCGCTTTTGCGCCTCCTGTTCCTGTCGCTGCGGCCTACGCGTGGGCTGGTCACACTGTTCGGCCACGATGTCGCCACCCTGAGCAAGGACGCGCTCGCAAGCATGCGGCGGCGTATCGGTATCGTATTTCAGGATTTCCGGCTGCTCGACCATATGACGACATTCGAGAATGTCGCATTGCCGTTGCGAGTGATTGGGCAGTCGCCAGAAACCTATCGCGAAGAGGTCGTCGAACTCTTGAAATGGGTCGGTCTCGGCGATCGTATCGCCGCACTCCCGCCGGTGCTCTCGGGCGGAGAGAAGCAGCGCGTTGCGATCGCGCGGGCGGTGATCGCGCGACCACAGCTTCTCCTCGCTGACGAGCCGACAGGCAATGTCGATCCCAATCTGGCGAAGCGGCTGTTGCGCTTGTTCATTGAGCTCAACAAATCGGGGACTTCCGTCGTCATTGCCACCCACGACATCGCGCTCATGGACCAGATCAACGCGCGTCGGCTTGTGCTGCACGAGGGTCGTTTGCATGTCTACGACTGACGTGAGCGCGGATATCGATAGCAAGGTCGAGGCGCAGGGCTCACCCTCGCCGGTTCTGTCGCGCGTCGAGAGCCCCATCGTGCCGCAAGCGACAATTTCCGGCCGGGCACTCGTTGCGATCGTCGCCATCATGACGTTTCTGGCTTCGCTGACCACGGGCGCGGTCATGCTGGTGCGCGCCGCCGCCACCGAATGGCAAGCCGATGTGGCGCGCGAAATCACGATCCAGATCCGCCCAGTGGCCGGTCGCGACATCGAGATGGAAGTGATCAAGGCCGCCGTCATCGCCCGCGCTTCCGCGGGCATCGCCGAGGTGCGACCCTATTCCAAGGAAGAGGCTACCCAACTGCTCGAGCCGTGGCTGGGAAGCGGGCTTCAGCTCGATGATTTGCCGGTCCCGCGGCTGATCGTCGTGCGGATCGCGCCTGGAGCCGCGCCCGATCTCGGGCAACTGCGCCAAACGCTCGCTGAACAGATACCAGGTGTTAGCCTCGACGACCATCGCAGCTTCGTCGACCGTATGCGTGCCATAGCCGGCGCGGTCATTGTGCTCGGCATCGGCCTTCTCTTGCTCGTGTTTTGCGCGACCGTGCTCTCGGTCGTCTTCGCCACCCGCGCCGCTATCGCGACCAACCGCCCGGTGATCGAGGTGTTGCATCTCATTGGCGCCGAGGACAATTTCATCGCACGGCATTTTCAGCGGCATTTCCTGCGATTGGGATTCAAGGGTGGCTTGATCGGCGGCGGCATTGCCATCGCCCTTTTCGCGCTCGCCGAGTTCACCAGCGGCTGGTTCATCGGAGCGGCCGCGGGCGAGCAGTTCTCAGCTCTGTTTGGTACCTCTTCCATCGGATTACCGGGATATTTGGCAATGCTGGCGCAAGCCGGCGTCATTGCCTGCGTCATTGCGGCAAGCTCGTATCGCACGGTCAAGCGCACAATCCAGATGATTGATTAGCCGGCAGGCGCAGCGGTGTTTGTCGTCGGCGCCGAATTTTACGCTATCATGGCGAAGGGTGCAGAAGAGATGCCGACGGTCGAATCCAATACCGGTGATGGAGCGGCTGGACTACCTCGGGCGGCCGAACGCTCAGCGGCCCCGCCATTGCTGCGGCGCCTCGGCTGGTTGACGTTCGCGCTGTGCGCTTCACTGCTGTTATTGATCGGGCTTGGCTTTTTTTGGTTCCTGCGCAACGTGCCGGACGAGGAAGTCTCGCTCGACCGTAACGCCGACGGCATCGTCGCCTTGACCGGCGGCGCCTCGCGGATTGCCGACGCCATCGAATTGTTGGCGTCGGGACGCGGCAAACGGCTACTGATCAGCGGCGCTTATCGTGCCACCAACTCCAAGGAAATCTCGCGTCTTAATCCCGACTTCGAACGATGGGTACGCTGCTGCGTCGATTTCGACCGCTCCCTCAATACCCTGGGCAATGCACTGGAGACCAAACGGTGGGCCGAAAGCCGCGGTTTCCGCTCCCTGATCGTGGTGACTTCGAACTATCACATGCCGCGCGCGCTCGCCGAGCTTGCGCATCAATTGCCCGACGTCGCCCTCGTGCCGTTTCCTGTGGTGACGGACCGCCAGCGCGCCGAGTGGTTGGCTACGATGCGCCGCACATTTGTCGAGTACGTGAAGTTTGTTTTTGCCAAGGTTCGCATGGGAGTAAGTCCCGAGCCCGTCGGTCGCGGGGCGAGTTAGCGCTGCCCTGGTTGCGCGCGCGGGCGCTGGGGTAAGATCAATGGCCCGACGTATCACTCTTACGGGCGATGATCGTGGGAATACTGGATTACGCGCGTGATCGTCATCCGCTCTGTTGTCTTTAACTTTCTGTTCTACCTCAATCTGCTCGTGCTTATCATAGCAGCATTGCCGACGTTGCTGATGCCGCGCTGGGCCATTGTTGCGGTCGCTGGGTTTTGGGCGCGTACGAACCTCTGGCTCTTGCGCGTGGTCTGCGACGTCAAGGCCGAATTTCGCGGCCTGGAAAAAATTCCGCTGGGGCCAGCGCTCGTCTCCGCCAAGCATCAGTCGCTCTGGGAGACGTTTGCGCTGCTGGTGATTCTGCCGGATGCCGCCTTCATCATGAAGCGCGAACTGATGTGGATCCCGTTCTTCGGTTGGTATGCCTGGAAGGCCGGCATGATTCCCATCGATCGCAGCAAGGGCTCCCAGGCGCTGCCGGAGATGAACGCCCGCGCGCGCCGAGAGTTGGCGCGCAATCGCCCGATCATCATTTTTCCGGAAGGCACCCGCCGGCCGGCCGGAGCCGAGCCTAAATACAAGTATGGCGTAGCGCGACTCTATTCGGAGCTGAGCGTCGCATGTATTCCAATCGCTCTCAATTCCGGCCTGTTTTGGCCGCGGCGATCGATGCACCGCTATCCCGGGACCATCCTGGCGGAGGTGCTAGATCCCATTCCATCCGGTCTTGGGCAGGAGGCGTTCTTCGAGCGGCTGCAGCATGATGTCGAAGCTGCGACTGCGCGCCTCGTCGCCGAGGGTGAGCACGAACTTTCCCGTCACTCGACGCGGGATGCCTCGTTAGCGCCATCTCCCTGACGCTCACGCCGCCGATGTGGCTGCCGCGGCCGCCGCGGCGAGGTCGTGCGTTGCGGTGAGCCGCTCGGCGATGCGATGCAATGCGGTCTCGCGGTAGCCGAGCTGCTCCAGCGCCCCGACCGTGGCGATGACATAGTCGCGGTTGGCGCCGGACTGGCCGTGCCCCTGACGAACGTGATGCAACTGCTGCTCGAGCGTAAGCCGGCCGGCATATTGCCCGTGTCCACGGTCGACCATGTAGCACAGTGCCGGCACCCGCTGCTCGGGCTCGCGCTTGAGCCAGATCGGGCGCGTGCATTCGCGATAGACAGAGGTGACCTGTTCGCGCGCGCGCAGATAGGCGATGGTCCCAGCGCATTCGGCTGCGGCCACACGGTAAGCGATGCCGCGACAGGTTCCGCCCCGGTCGAGACCAAGCACCAGGCCCGGCCGTTCCGGTGTTCCGCGGTGGACAAAGGAATAAACGCAGAGGGCTCGATGAGCGCCGACGAGCCGCGCCTCGACACGTTCGACGAACCGAAACTCCGGCCGCCACATCAGCGAGCCATAGGCAAACACCCACAGGTCTTGCGCAGAGTCAAAAGCATTCGGGTCCATGGGATGTGATATCAAGGAATTGGCCGCGGCGCGCAAGTCGGCGCAAATAGGGAACGGCACCCGTTAGTGCCGTGGCGATGAAGGCGTGCCGCGGAGCTGGATTGCCGCCGCTCTTGACAGAGAGGAGCGCCAAGCGATGCCGCACCCCGCCCCAACTCGGGTCGTCCGCCGCCGCCGGCTCTTCGTTCCGGTCGCGGTCGTGGTGGTGCTCGCAGCGGGATGGACCGGCTTTTGGTTCTATGCTGCCGCACGCGCAGAGGCGGATTTGGCCGCATGGCGCGAAAGCGCACGGCAGGCCGGCCGCGCGCAGGATTGCGCATCACAATCGATCGGGGGCTATCCCTTTCGCATCGAGGTGCACTGCGACGGTGCCAGCTTGCAGCTCAAGGGCGCGCCCACGCTCCAGCTTAAGCTTCCCCTCGCCGAGGTCGCAGTCCAGGTGTATGACCCAAAACTCGTCATCGGCGCGTTCACAGCTCCGCTGCAAATCTCAGAGCCTGGCCGGCCGCCCTCCGTCGTCGTGCAATGGAATGTCGCTCAGGGCAGCGTACGGGGTCTGCCGTCCGGCGTGGAGCGCGCCTCTTTCGCCCTTGTCGGCGCCAGCGTGCGTGCCCCGGGCCTTGCCGGCGATCCCCTGCTTGGCGCGGCACGGGTGGAATTGCATGGCCGGCAAGCTCCCGGGTCGAGTGCCGATAATCCCAGTATTCAAGCCGTGTTGCGGCTCGATGCCGCCGTCGCCGACAAACTCGAAACCGTGTTCGACGCGGCGGTGGCGGACAAGCTGCGCGCGCTGGCCGCCACGCCAATCGATACGGAGATTACGGCAACGCTGCGTGGGGTCGATGACATCTCTCCCAAGCCTTGGCCATTGTGGTTCAAGCAATGGCAGGCGCGCGATGGGACACTCGCCATCGAGAACGCGCGGTTGGCGCAGCAGGACGTGATCGTGAGGGGCGCCGGCGCCCTCAAGCTCAGTCCAGGTGGCGGTTTGAACGGCGAGCTCCAGGTGACCGTCGTCGGTATCGAAAAGATCCTGAAGATGTTCGATATCGATCGGATCCTAAGCGAGGGTCAGATCGGAGCAACGTTCAATGCGCTCGATCGCTTGATTCCCGGCCTCGGAGGTGTCGCGCGCCAGAGCGCCGGGCCCGGTCTAATCGCCGCGCTGGGGGAGCGCACAACGCTCGAAGGCAAGCCGGCCGTAGCCTTTCCGGTTCGGTTCGTCGACGGCGCTGTTTTCCTGGGGCCGTTCCAGGTGGGCGTGCTGCCGCCGCTATTCTAATGGCCGGAACGGCGCAGGCCTGTAAGGCGTTTCTCGGCTGAGCAATTCGAAATCGCTAGTGGAGGCGGAATGAGTGATGGAGGCAACCATGCAGACCGATACGTCGAGTCCCCAATCTCACAGTCTAATTGCCAGTGATCGCGTCGAAGGCACTCCGGTGCGTCGTTCCAGTGGCGAGAAGATTGGCACCATCGAGCGCCTGATGATCGACAAGATCAGCGGCAACGTTGCTTACGCCGTGCTCAGTTTCGGCGGCTTTCTCGGTATGGGACAGAAACATCTTCCCATCCCGTGGGTCCGGCTGACTTACGACCGTAACCTCGGCGCGTATCATCTCGATCTCACCGCGGATGAGTTGAAGGGCGCACCCTCGTTCGCCGCCGGCCAGGAGTTCGATTGGGGGGATCGCAGCCGCGAGATCGAGATTCACAATTATTATCGCGTGCCGCCGTATTGGGGCGCGTATTAGGCGGGTTTGGCTGTATGCCTCAGCGCTGGGGCGTGGGAGCCGCGCTCACAGCCGGGCGGACGTAATCATTCTTCGGCCGCGTAAGGGCGCGGCAAGGGCAGGTGCGGAAGCTCGGGATGAGACCTGCCAAAATCCGGTGCGGCCGAATCCTGCCCAATCTCGACAATGGCCCGGCGGATCGCCCGTGTGCGGCTGAACTGTTTGAACAAGGTTTCACCGTCGCCGCGGCGAATGGCCCGCGTCAGCGTAGCCAGATCTTCGTTGAAGCGGCCGAGCATTTCCAGCACTGCCTGCTTGTTGGCAAGAAAAACATCGCGCCACATCGTCGGATCGGAAGCCGCGATGCGAGTGAAGTCGCGGAAGCCGCCCGCCGAGAATTGCAGCACCTCTGAGCGCGTCACCTGGCTCAATTCATCGGCCGTGCCCACGATGGTGTAGGCGATGAGGTGCGGCAGGTGGCTCGTGATCCCGAGCACGAGATCATGGTGCTCGGCGGACATCGTTTCCACGTTCGCGCCAAGCAGATGCCAGAACGCGGCGAGCCGTTCGACCGCGGCCGCTTCGGTGCCCGCCGGAGGCGTAAGAATGCACCAGCGCTCGACGAACAGCTCGGCGAATCCGGCGTCGGGACCTGACTTTTCCGTGCCGGCAACGGGATGGGCGGGCACGAAATGCACGCCGGCGGGAATGTGGGGCGACATGTCGCGCAGGATCGCGCCTTTGACAGAGCCGACGTCGGACACAATCGTGCCCCGCGTAAGATGCGGGGCGATTTCCGCAGCCACCGCGCCACAAGCGCCGACCGGAATTGCGACAATGACGAGGTCTGCGCCTTCCGCCGCCGCCGCGTTGGTTTCGACCACTTGATCGGCAAGGCCGAGCTCGGCGACGCGCCGGCGGGTCGCGGCTGAACGGGCAGTGGCGATGATCGAGCGCGCCGCGCCTTGCGCGCGTGCGGCACGCGCGATCGAGGAGCCGATCAGACCCATGCCGATCAGCGCGAGGCGATGGAACAGCGGCGCCTTCATGAGCCGTGATCCAGCCGGGCGACACGAGCGCTCGCATCGAGCGAGAAGGCAGGCAGATGCGGCGAGACCGACAGGTTGGGACAGCCCATCACGCCTTTTTCCCCACGAACTCCGCGAGCGCGGCGACCGCGAGCCGGTTCGCCTCCTCCGTGCCGACGCTCATGCGCAAGGCATTCGGCAATTTGTAGGCTTTGACGCGACGCAAAATCAGGCCGCGGCGCGTCAGGAAACCGTCGGCGTCCTCCGCGGTACGACCGCGAGTTTCCGGGAAGTGGATCAACACGAAGTTGGCGATGCTCGGCGTCACTTCTAGGCCGAGCCTGCGGATTTCGGCCGTGAGCCAAGCTAGCCATTTTTCATTGTGTGCGCGAGACGCCTCCAGATGCGCGCCGTCCTCCAGCGCGGCAATCCCCGCTGCCATTGCCGGTGCATTGACATTGAACGGCCCGCGGATGCGGTTGATGGCATCGACCACGTGCGCCGGTCCGTACAGCCAGCCCAGGCGGAGCGCCGCAAGCCCATGAATTTTCGAAAACGTGCGGCACGTGACGACGTTTTCGCAGGTGGCGACGAGCTCGATGCCGGCCTCGTAGTCGTTGCGGCGCACGTATTCGGCATAAGCAGCGTCGAGCACGAGCAGCACATGCGGGGGAAGACCCCGATGCAGCCGCTTGACTTCGTCAAACGGCACGTACGTGCCAGTGGGATTGTTCGGATTGGCGAGAAAAACAACCTTGGTGCGCCCGCTCACGGCAGCGAGCATGGCATCGACATCGGCCGTGTAGTTCTTTTCCGCCGCCACGATCGGCGTCGCGCCCGAACCGCGCGTGGCGATCGGATAAACAAGGAAAGCATGGGTGGTGTGGATGGCCTCGTCGCCATCGTGCAGATAGGCGTCAGCAATGAGGTTCAAGAGCTCATCGGAGCCGGCGCCGCAGACAATGCGATTCGGATCGAGCCCAAAGGCACGGCCGATCGCTTCACGCAACGCGGTGGAATCGCCATCGGGGTAGTCCTCCAGGTGCTCGCCGATGGCGTGATAGGCGGCGACCGCCTTGGGGCTAGGCCCGAGCGGCGTTTCATTGGACGACAGCTTGAATACGCGGCCGACGCCCGGTGCCGTGCTCCTCCCAGGTATATAGGGATCGATTGCGAGCACGCCGGGACGCGGTTGCGGACGCTGCAGGACGGACATGTCACACCCCGGAAATCACCGGCCGGTTGGGACGGCGTCTTCGGCGGAGACCCTATAGCGGGTTGCGTGGCTTCCGACGAGGGCCGTAGCGCGCACCGAAGTGCCCGCCTTCACCAACGTGTCGGCCACCCGATCAATGCAGCCGCCTCGCGGCACGGAGATCAGAAGCGCTGCGCCATCGAAACCGCGGTCGGGCACGGCAAGCACTTCGGCGAGCGGCGCAAGAGCCTGCGCCACCGACTTCGTCCAGCCGGCAACCCGCACGCTCCATACTTCCACCTCTTTGGCCATTGCTTCGGCCGCAGCACGCGAGACGACGAATACGGGCATCCCGGCCGGATGATCGGCACGATCGACGAACGGCAGGCGCGCGATGATCTTGGGCGCGGACGCGAATTCCAGGGCGCTCCACCAGGCGCCGACGCCAGCCATGATCGAGGCGGGTACCAGACCGAGATCTCCCTTGGATTCGGACACTGCCGCCACCACGCTCGCGGCACCCATATGCGGAATGAAGGGCACCGTGAAGCCGAAATGGAAACGGGCGGAATCGCGCATCGCCGCATCTCCTGCTGAAAGATCGGCGTGAATGGAGAACGGCGCTTGGACGTAGGTGAATGTCGAAATGATCACACGCCAGATACTCTCGACGGTGTCGAGCGGCAGGATTCCTCTGTGGCGCTCGACCAGCCGCCGCATCATCTCCGCCTCCCGCGCCGGGCGGAACGCGGAGCCCGTTTCCTGCGTCTGCTTGGCAGCAATGAGACGATCGATGATCTCGCCGCGCTCCATGAGAAGGCCGTGCATCGCCTGGTCAATGCGGTCGATTTCTCGCCGCAGCTCGGGGAGCGAAGGCGTTTCGGACTGGGACGGTTTCACCATGGCGCTTTTTGCCGTTTCTTCGCCTGACATCGGCGGCGGGCGGGCGCCGCATTGATATGTGGGGGACCAGCCCAAAGCAAAGAAAACATTGACAGCGGCCCCGTGCGGCCTATCTAAGCGCGTCGCGGCCCAAGTTCAGGTGGTCGCATAGATCGGCGGCCGTTTCGCCGGCCGGGTCGCAACGATGGTCGAGGCCGAGTTCAGCGTCGCATTGGATCGCGCCGACCGCGCGCGCGAAGCCGACAGTCCGCATTCGCTCGTCGTTCGTTTCGGCCCGGATAAGCCGCTTTCGCTCGATGCGGGCATCGAGCTCACTCCATTTCAGATCGGTTATCAGACCTACGGCACGCTCAATGCCGAGCGCAGCAACGCGGTGCTGATTTGCCATGCGCTCACCGGCGACCAGCACGTCGCCAACTTGCATCCGGTGACGCAGAAGCCCGGCTGGTGGGAAACCATGGTCGGACCCGGCCGGCCGATCGATAGTGAGCGCTATTTCGTCATTTGCCCGAACGTGGTTGGCGGCTGCATGGGCACGACCGGCCCGGCTTCGACCAATCCGAAGACTGGGATGCCATGGGGTCTCGATTTTCCTGTCATCACCATTCGCGACATGGTGCGCGCGCAGGCCATGCTGCTCGACCATCTCGGCATCAGCTCCCTCTTCTCCATGGCGGGCGGCTCGATGGGCGGCATGCAGGTGCTGCAATGGTGCGCGAGCTACCCGCGACGGGTGTTCTCGGCATTGCCGATCGCAACGTCGACGCGCCATTCGGCGCAGAATATCGCCTTTCACGAGGTTGGCAGGCAGGCGGTGATGGCGGACCCGGAATGGCGGCACGGTCGCTATTTCGCAGAGGGCACCAATCCGCGGCGCGGACTCGCGGTCGCGCGAATGGGCAACCACATCACATATCTCTCCGATGCGGCTTTGCACCGCAAGTTTGGCCGCCGATTTCAAGACCGGGATAATCCGACGTTTTCGTTTGACGCCGATTTTCAGGTGGAGAGCTATTTGCGTCACCAGGGCATCAGCTTCGTCGAAAGATTCGATGCGAATTCCTACCTCTACCTGACCCGCGCAATGGACTATTTCGATCTCGCGGCGGATTGCGAAGGGGTGCTCGCCAACGCCTTCAAGCATACGCCGACGCGCTTCTGCGTGATTTCCTTTACGTCGGACTGGCTCTTTCCGACCTCGGATTCTCGCGCCATCGTACATGCGCTCAACGCCGGAGGCGCGCGTGTCTCGTTCGCCGAGATCGTGACGGACAAGGGCCACGACGCGTTCCTGCTCGAGGAGCCGGAGCTGTTCGCGATCGTGCGCGGGTTTCTGGAAGGCGCAGCCAAGGCGCGCGGCCTTCCAACTGCGCGGGAATGACCATGCTGATGCGCGTGAAGCACGATTTGACGATGGCAGAGGCGGCGCGCACGCTCGGCGGTGCACGCG
>VAZQ01000004.1:22425-28195 GCA_005883115.1 Alphaproteobacteria bacterium
TGAATGCGTGGCGAAAGGGCTCGCCGTGGTCCAAGGCGACGCCGATACCGACCTTGCTGATTATCCCGATGACGCCTTCGATTATGTGGTGCTCTCGCAGACCCTGCAGGCGACCCGCCATCCGCGGACCGTGCTCGAGCACATGTTGCGCATCGGCCGCCATGGCGTCGTGTCGTTTCCAAATTTCGGGCACTGGAGAATCCGCCTGCAGATCCTGTTCGGCGGCCACATGCCCCGCACCGACAACCTGCCGTATGCGTGGTGGGATTCGCCGAATATCCATTTCTGCACGATCAAGGATTTCCGCGAGCTCTGCCATGTGGTGGGTGCCAGGATGGAAAAATCGGTAGCGCTGGATGCCTGGGGGCGCGCCTTGCGGTTCAATACGCCGTGGTGGACCTGGAACTTGCTCGGCGAGCAGGGCGTCTTTCTGCTCAGCCGGCGAGGCGTGAGCCGCGCGACACCTCGCCAAAATGGGAGCCGCTAAAGCGGTGGGCGCCATGGGCCGGTAACGGCGCGGCCTTGCCTGCGCTCGACTCAATTGGTCAGCGCGTCCCCGACGGCGATGTCCCCACCCTGCACGACCTCGCCATAGATGCCGCAGTCGGCATGACCGAAGCGTCGCATCAGTGTGTCGGGAATCGCGAGATCCCGAATGCCGGTGTCGGGCTCGACGTTGGTCGCCGCACAGCGCACGATGCGTTTGATGATTCTGAGCCGCGCCCGTGTCCCGAATGCGATCTCTCGGCCGACGAGATCGAGCTCACACCACGCCGGCCAGCCAGTCACGTAGACATTGCCGCGGAAGCGTAGCGGATGGACTGCTCTCCCGATCACGCCTTCGATGGCTGTCAGCGAGGACAGGTTGATGATCGAGACCACTTTTCGCGCGACGTCGGAGAAACTGAAGCCTGGTGCGTGCAGCACCTTAGGCGCGCCCCGCAACTCATCGGCGCAGAAGCCCGCGAAGAATCGCTCGATCGCTGCGCGGCCTTCGGCGGTGCGCAGATCCCCGCGCGCGGTCTCGCGCCCCTCTGTCGCGATGGCAAGCGTGTGGCTCGCATCGTCGAATCGGGTGCGCAGCCGGGCCAGGCGTTCGTTGCGCATCAACATGAGATAGCGTTGCTTGGGCTGATGCCGGGGCGCCGCAGGATCGAATCCGGAGGGCCCGTTCTCGATGGCGTAGAGGCGATCGCCCGGCAAGGTCTCCGCGACGGCAAGAGTTGTGCGCGCGAGCGGCTCTGGCGAAAGTCCCTTGATCGGGTAGCGGTAAATGGCGTGGATCTTTGGACTTGCATCGCCCATGGCGTGCTTGTTAGCCGCTCGGCCGCCGCCTGACTAGGCGGCACTCGAAAATCGCCAGTGACCTCTACCGCCGCAATCTGCGCGCTCCCACATAGCGTGGAAGCATCGCTAATCCGGCTCAGGCCGATTGATCGCGCGCAGGTATTTGGCTTAGGTCAACGACGGCGGAAATGCCTCGCGCCGCAGGCGCGAGCGGCAGGCCGAGGAAGCTGATATGGATTTCGAAAAATACACCGACCGCGCCCGTGGGTTCGTTCAATCCGCCCAATCGCTCGCTCTGCGCGAGGGCCACCAGCAGTTCACGCCCGAGCACCTGCTCAAGGTTCTGCTCGACGATCCCGAGGGTTTGGCCAGCGGCTTGATCGATCGCGCCGGCGGCCGCTCGCGCGAGGCGCTGACGGCGGTGGAAGCGGCGCTCGCTAAGCTTCCTAAAGTATCCGGCAGCGGCGCTGGTCAGGTTTATCTGGCGCCGGCGCTCGCGCGCGTATTTGATCAAGCACAGAAAGTTGCGGAAAAAGCCGGCGATAGCTACGTCACCGTCGAGCGGCTGCTGCTCGCGCTTGCGCTCGAGAAGGATAGTGAGGCCGGAAGGATCCTCGCGCGTGCGGGCCTCAGCCCGCAAAACCTCAATCAGGCAATCAATGCACTGCGCAAGGGGCGCACGGCTGACACAAGCTCGGCTGAGAATGCCTATGAGGCGCTGAAAAAATATACGCGTGATCTCACTCAGGCAGCCCGCGACGGCAAGATCGATCCGGTCATCGGCCGTGACGAGGAGATTCGGCGCACCATTCAGGTCCTCTCGCGCCGAACCAAAAACAACCCGGTACTGATCGGGGAGCCAGGTGTTGGCAAGACCGCCATCGTAGAAGGCCTGGCGCAACGCATCGTCAACGGCGATGTGCCGGATAGCCTGCAGGACAAGAAACTCCTCGCACTCGACATGGGCGCGCTGATTGCCGGGGCGAAATATCGCGGAGAGTTCGAGGAACGGCTCAAAGCGGTGCTCCAGGAAGTGACGTCGTCGGACGGCGGCATCGTCCTGTTCATCGACGAAATGCACACACTCGTCGGGGCCGGCAAGGCCGAGGGCGCTATGGACGCTTCCAACCTGCTCAAGCCGGCGCTCGCGCGGGGCGAATTGCACTGTGTTGGGGCAACCACGCTCGACGAATACAAGAAGAACGTCGAGAAGGATGCCGCGCTCGCCCGGCGGTTCCAGCCGATCTATGTCGATGAGCCGAGCGTCGAGGATACGATTTCGATCTTGCGTGGCCTGAAAGACAGGTACGAGCAGCACCACGGCGTTCGCATCACGGATTCGGCGCTTGTGGCGGCGGCCACGCTGTCGCACCGCTATATCAGCGACCGCTTTCTGCCGGATAAGGCGATAGACCTGATTGATGAGGCGGCGGCGCGGCTCAAAATGCAAGTCGATTCCAAACCGGAGGAGCTCGATTCGATCGACCGCGAGGTCGTTCGGCTCAAGATCGAGCAGGAGGCGCTCCGGAAAGAAAGTGATCCAGGCTCGAAGGAGCGGCTCAAGCGGCTAGAGAAGGAGCTGGCTGCGCTCGAAAAGCGCTCCGCCGATCTCACCACGCGATGGAAGGCTGAGAAGGACAAGCTTTCGGATGCCCAAAAGCTTAAGACCGAACTCGACCATTTACGCGTCGACCTCGCCAACGCGCAGCGCAGGGGAGAGTACCAGCGCGCGGGCGAACTCGCTTACGGGCGCATCCCGGAAATCGAGAAGAAGCTCAAGAATATCGAGGCAGCCGAAGGCAAAGGCGCCATGGTCGAGGAGGCGGTGACCGCCGACCATGTGGCTCAAGTCGTCTCACGCTGGACCGGCGTGCCGGTCGAGAAGATGCTGGAAGGCGAGAAAGAAAAGCTGCTGCGCATGGAAGAGCAGCTCAGCAAGCGCGTCATCGGCCAGGAGGAAGCGGTCAGGGCGGTGTCGACGGCAGTGCGACGCGCGCGCGCCGGCCTGCAGGATCCGCACCGGCCGATCGGATCGTTCATGTTCCTGGGGCCGACCGGCGTCGGCAAAACCGAATTGACCAAGGCGCTGGCCGAGTACCTGTTCGACGACGAGACGGCGATGATTCGCATCGATATGTCGGAATACATGGAGAAGCATTCCGTCGCTCGGCTGATCGGCGCTCCGCCCGGCTATGTCGGCTACGAGGAAGGCGGCGCGCTGACGGAGGCGGTCCGGCGGCGGCCATACCAAGTGGTGCTGTTCGACGAGATCGAGAAAGCGCACCCGGACGTGTTCAACGTGCTGCTGCAGGTGCTCGACGATGGCCGTCTCACCGACGGCCAGGGTCACACCGTCGATTTCCGCAACACGCTCATCGTGATGACGTCGAATCTCGGCTCCGAATATCTGGCCAACCAGCCGGAGGGCCAGGACACCGACGCGGTGCGTGATCAGGTCATGGCGGTGGTGCGGGCGAATTTCCGTCCTGAATTCCTCAACCGAATCGACGAGATCATCCTTTTCCACCGGCTCAAGCGCAGCGAGATGAGCAAGATCGTCGAGATCCAGATGTCGCGGTTGCGCAAGCTGCTCGAGGACCGCAAGATTACCATCGTGCTCGAACCCTCGGCGCGCGAGTGGCTCGCTGACAAGGGATACGACCCCGTCTATGGCGCGCGCCCGCTCAAGCGCGTGATCCAGAAATCCGTGCAGGATCCGCTCGCCGAACTGATCTTGTCGGGGGGTATCAAGGACGGCGAGAAAGTCGTCGTCTCGGCAGGCAAGCAAGGGCTCACCTTCAACGGCAAGCTCGCGGCCGCGGCCTAATTAGGAAGCTAAACCGTTACGCGGGCGACTCGTCTGCCCGCGGTCAGCGGGTCTGCGCGTAGTGCGAAGGCGTCGCGCGGGTCACCATCGCTTCCAGTTTAGCGCGGTCTTGATCAAAGCCTGCGAGCAGCGGGCCTTCCAACACGCGGCCGCGCGGCAGCTTGATCTTCATCGGATCGACGAAGCGACCGTTGATCAGAATCTCGTAGTGGAGGTGTGCGCCGGTCGACAATCCAGTCGATCCGACATAACCGATCACCTGCCCCTGGCGCACCTTTTTACCGGCTTCCATGTTGCGCGCGAAAGCCGACATGTGGCCATAGGCCGTCTCGTAGCCATTGGCATGCCGGATGCGGATATATTTGCCGTAGCCGCCTTCCCAGCCGATTTTATCGATGACGCCGTTGCCCGCCGCAAACACCGGTGTTCCCGTTGATGAGGCCCAATCGACACCGGTATGCATCTTGTCATAGCCGAGCAGGGGATGGTTACGCCCGCCGAAGCCCGACGTGATGTTGCCGTCCGCGACCGGCTTGCGCACCAAGAATTTCTTCGCGCTCTTCCCGCTCTCGTCGTAGTAGTCGACGAGATTGTCGTCGCTGGTTTGATAGCGATAGAATTTTCGGGTTTCCCCACCGGTGGTCAGCAACGCGAACAACACCTCCGCTTTGCTGTTCTCGCTGGGATTTTCGTCGTCGCCGGCAAACAGGACCTCGAAGGAATCGCCGGGTTGGACCCTGCGCTGGAAGTCGACATCGTAGGAATAGATGCGTACGAAGTCGTCGATCACCGGGCGCGGTATGTGATTGCGCAGCCCTGTCTCGTAGATGCTCTGATAAAGCCGAACTCCCTTGCCGTCGTCGTCGTCGTCGCTGCTGGAGGAGGCGACAGTGTTGGCGTGGCGCACATCGACGGCCACGTATTTGCCGAGCTCGGACCACGCGACCATGGCCTCGACCGCGGTGTCGGTGGCGATGACGATGCGCACCGGCCGCAGCCGTATTCCGTCGCTCGCGGGCGCGAGCAGCACGCGTAACTTGTATCCGTCGCGCGGGCTGCTGTCCTTTCCGCGTCCGCCAAACGCCGCCGTGATTGCTTTGATCTCGTCCGCCGTCGCACCCATCTCGCGCAGGAACGCGGAGACGGAATCGCCTTTCTTGAGCACGATCGTGCGCTCGTTCCAGGCGTTGCCACCCGTCACCTGCGCCGTGGTCTTCGGAAGCAGACTGACGTTTTCCGGCACAATGCGCGGTTCGAAGCCAGCATAGGGATCCGCCTGCCGCTCCGGGGCGTATGCAGTGAGCGTGGGGGCAACGGCGCTCGCCAGCAGAGGCAGCTTTTGACCGACTTTTCGATCCCAGTTCGCAGCCTCGCGCACGCGCGCGAGTACCTCATCGACCGATGCGACGGCGGCGATCTTCGCTCGCGGCAAGACGGAGTTGAGGTCGCGCGTGACGAATGAGACCTCGGCATCGGGTTGCGCATCGGCGGCATCTTGCGCGCTGACCGGAATCCCCTCCGACTGGGCTGCCATCTTCTGAGCATTGAAGGGAGGAATGTTGGCGGAGAGCTGGGATACCGACAGCGATAAATTGCCCGCCACGCGGATGAAAGGACGCACGCGCACGATCTCGCGATTGCCGCTGCCGCGAGTGG
>VAZQ01000004.1:28207-29857 GCA_005883115.1 Alphaproteobacteria bacterium
GCGGCATTGGCCTCGCCTGGCGGCGGCAGACGATCGGTCTTGCGCGTGGCGTTGGCCACGCGTTCGGTGATGGCGCCGATGGCGCCGTGCAAGGCGCTTTCCACGCGTTCTGGCACAGTCGCGAAGTTTGTCTCTCCGTCGAGAGCTGCAAAAACGGCGCCGCTCATGAGTGCCGCGCCGCAAAGACCCGTAAGAATGACGCCGCTGAGCCATTGGACCGAAACGCGCCGGCGATCCACCAAGCCGCTGCCCTCGCCGTCGACCGACAACGGTGCTTCGCTGCCGAGATCGATCTGTTCGGCCTCGAAATTCGAACGCAGCGCCGCGTGTCGTTTGCCCTGCTCCAAGCCCGACATCCCCTGCGCCCACGCCCGCGGGCGATTACCGCAACAGCACGGTGTCAAACGCGACCGGGACGCCGGGCGTTGACTTGAAGGACCGGCGCACGCCGCCGCCTTCACGGTCTGTCAACGACCGTGTCCTCGTTCTTCTGGCCTATCGATGGGTAACGCCGCGCGTCACGGACGACGTGAGTTCGGCGCAATTCCCCCCCGAAGTGACACCTCCCACTGCGCCGACAAGAGGGACGGAGGAATGTGGCCGCAGTGCGGCGCGCGGAACCCTTTGAATGCCAGCTAAGCCCCCTATATCATTTAAGAAGATGGCTGTTGCCGGATTGCACCGGCGAGGCGGATTTTCGCGTCCTCGGGGAATTGACATTTGGCAGCCCCGACGCCTATATAACCAACAATTCGGCACGCTGCCGCCTCGGTGCGACGGCGCGTCCTCGAAGCTCTCACTGATATTCGGTGACTAGGCTCCCGATCGTGATCGGAGGCCCGAGGCTTCGACGGCTCTCCGGTTCACCGGGGGGTGGGACCACCCTGGTCCCGGGCTGTTTGACAGGTGAATCGGAAGAAAGAGAAACGTGGACGGCGGAGTCCCTGCGCGCCGCCTCCCCGAACGAGGACGTCTGTCTTCGCGGGGAGCGGCCGGACGAGACTTCGGCGGTCAACGTTTCAGGTCAACACCCTGTCGTCAGCGGGCGCCACGCGTGCGATGCAAATCGCGCGCCGATACGCCGGCTCGACAGGAGTGGGACCTCGTCAAACGTTGTGATCGGCCGGGAAAAGTTCTCATCCAACTTGAGAGTTTGATCCTGGCTCAGAGCGAACGCTGGCGGCAGGCCTAACACATGCAAGTCGAGCGCCGTAGCAATACGGAGCGGCAGACGGGAGAGTAACACGTGGGAACGTACCCTTTGGTTCGGAACAACCCAGGGAAACTTGGGCTAATACCGGATAAGCCCTTACGGGGAAAGATTTATCGCCGAAGGATCGGCCCGCGTCTGATTAGCTAGTTGGTGGGGTAATGGCCCACCAAGGCGACGATCAGTAGCTGGTCTGAGAGGATGATCAGCCTCACTGGGACTGAGACACGGCCCAGACTCCTACGGGAGGCAGCAGTGGGGAATATTGGACAATGGGCGCAAGCCTGATCCAGCCATGCCGCGTGGGTGATGAAGGCCCTAGGGTTGTAAAGCCCTTTCGGCGGGGAAGATAATGACGGTACCCGCAGAAGAAGCCCCGGCTAACTTCGTGCCAGCAGCCGCGGTAATACGAAGGGGGCTAGCGTTGCTCGGAATCACTG
>VAZQ01000229.1 GCA_005883115.1 Alphaproteobacteria bacterium
GATTCTACTTCTCAAATCTTCCATATCAATTCCTTTATTGGCAGTGGCGCCTGTGGGTATGTGGGCGAAGGCGAGCATTTCCCCGCTTTCCGAGCCAGCTCGGGAAGCGGGGGAAGCGCAGCCGGTCGGTAAAGCCGATCGTCCACATATCCACAGGCCTTCATCGTAAATTTGCCGCGGCGTGCGATAGCCGAGGCTCTGGTGCTGGCGCTCCTCATTGTAGAAATTGAGCCAGGCGCCAATACCGGCTTTGGCCTCGGCCACACTCGTATAGGCGTTGAGGTAGACCTCCTCGTATTTGAGGCTTCGCCACAGCCGCTCGACGAAGATGTTGTCCATGCACCGGCCCTTGCCATCCATGCTGATTGTGATCACGTGATCCTTGAGCGTGCCGGTGAAATCGTCGCTGGTGAACTGGCTGCCTTGGTCGGTGTTGAAGATCTCGGGCCCGCCATACCGGGAGAGCGCCTCCTCGAGCGCCTCGATGCAGAAGTCGGCACCGAGCGTGTTCGACAGCCGCCACGCCAGCACTGCACGACTGTGCCAGTCCATGATCGCGACCAGATACAGGAAACCCTTGGCCATCGGGATATAGGTGATGTCCGAGCACCAAACCTGGTTGACCCGTTCGATCGACAACCCACCGAGCAGATAGGGATAGACCTTGTGCGCGGCCGCCGGCTTGCTCGTGTTCGGCCGCTGATAGACGGCCACCAGCCCCATCAGTCGCATCAGCCGCTGGACCCGCTTGCGGTTGACCGGGTGACCCTGGGTTGCCAACCATGCCGCCATCCGACGCGAGCCGTAATAGGGCCGGGCCAGATACTGCCGATCGATCAGCGCCATGATCGCTCGGTCCTCCTCGCTGACCTCGGCCGGCCGGCGGTAGACTGAAGAGCGCGATACCGCCAACAATCGACATTGCTGTGATACCGGCAGCGCCGGGTCCTCGCGCTCGACCAGCGCGCGCCGTTCCGCTCGGCTCATTTGCCGAGCTTTCGTGCCAAAAAATCGTTTTCGACCTTCAACTGACCGATCTGCCGGTACAGAAGATCGACCTGCACCTCGTTGACGGTGCTCTCCGCTGCCGTGCCGCCCTCGAAAACGCTCGTCGCCCCGTCCAGCAGCTGCTTCTTCCAGTTGTAGATCTGGTTCGGATGAACCCCGAACGCGCTCGC
>VAZQ01000230.1 GCA_005883115.1 Alphaproteobacteria bacterium
CACCCGTCGAACTGCACTCTTGGCCAACCATCCTTTGGGATCGGCTGAGATAACTCATCCTTTTCATCCACGTCGCGGTCAGCGGTTTGTTGTCCTGAAGGTCAGACGGGTCTCAGGCGTCGAGACTTTGAGCCTGCGCCATGTCGAGTTGGGCTCGTTCGCCGTTCCGCGCGAATGGACCGACTGGGCGCCGCTCGACGCTCAGGCAGCACCTACCGGCGGCCAGTCGTTGCTCATCGATGCCTTCGGTCTGTCGACTCTGACCGAACTCGTCACGTTGCTGACACGCAACGGTGGACTTGACCGATGACTCAAGTTCTGAATCTATCGGACTATCATCTGATTCTGTCCGATGAACATTCAAGATTTATCACCCGCAGCTCTTCGCAAACGTCGCCACCAGCTTGCGCGCCGTCTGCCTCCGATCGAACAGATACTGCGCGGCTCGCTGATCGAGACCTACAAACGCTGCGGGCGGCCCAACTGCCACTGTGTCGACGGAACTGGGCATGGCCCCAAGCGATATCTTTCCACAATCAGTCGAACCGGCGAGCGCCCGCGGGTCGGTTACGTGCCGAATGCGGCCCACGCCGAAGTCTGCGAGTTCCTCGCCAACTTCCGCAAATTGCGCGAGATGCTCAACGAGGTCTGCGCGATCAATGCCGAACTTCTGCGCCGCCGCGAGAGTCTCGACTAGATGGACCCGGCCGTCGCTGCCCTCGATATCGCCAAGGCGGGCGTCATCCTCGCCAACATGATCGAATCCTATCTTGCTGGTGGCGCCCCACCGTCCAACCCGGAGGGAGCCGAGCATGATGATCTCCAAGATCGCCGATCGACATCTATCGCGGGAAGCCTGCATCTACATTCGTCAATCGACGATGGGGCAGGTCCGCTTCAACCAGGAAAGTACCGAGCGCCAGTACAATCTGGCGAGCAAGGCACAGGCTCTCGGCTGGAGCTCGGAGCGGATCCGGGTCCTCGACCGCGATCTCGGCCAGTCCGGGGCGCGAACGACCAATCGCGAGGACTTCAAGACGCTGGTCAGCGATGTGGCCATGGGCCAAGTCGGTGCGATCTTCTCCCTGGAAGCCTCGCGGCTGGCGCGCTCCAACCAGGATTGGCATCGCCTGCTCGAGTTGTGCGCCATCACCAGCACGCTCGTGATCGACGAGGACGGCTGTTACGATCCAGCCGAGTTCAACGACGGCCTTGTGCTCGGCATGAAGGGCACGTTCGCTCAGGCAGAGCTGCACATCATCCGCGCGCGCCTCCACGGAGGCAAGATCAACAAGGCGCACAAAGGTGAGCTGCACTTCGCTCTGCCGGTTGGTTTTGTTTTCGACGACGATAAAACTGCGCTCGACCCTGACCAAGAAGTCCAGGGCGCCGTTCGAACGGTCTTCGAACTATTCGAGCGAGAGAGCAGCGCCTACGCCGTGGTGCGGCGCTTCCAGGAACTAGGCCTTCGCTTTCCGCGTCGGTCGTATGGCGGTGCCTGGGATGGCAAACTGCTCTGGGGTCGACTGACCCATTCGCGGGTGCTCGGTATCCTGGCGAATCCATCTTACGCCGGCACCTACGTGTTCGGGCGATACCAAGCTTGCAAGCAGATTGGGCCGACCGGCGAGATCCGCACTCAGTCCCGCCTCATGCCACAGGATGAGTGGCGCGTCGTCATTCCTGGGCACCATCCAGGCTATATCACCTGGGATCAATTTCTCGCCAACCGCCAACGCCTGGCGGGGAACCGGACCAATTGCGAAGTCCTCGCGGGGCCAGCCCGAGAGGGTCTTTGTTTGCTGCAGGGCCTGTTGCTCTGCGGCATTTGCGGGCGCCGCCTGGGTGTGCGCTATACCGGCAATGGCGGCCTCTACCCGATCTATCAGTGCAACTGGAGGCATCGGGAAGCCCTGTCACGACAGGCCTGCATGAATGTGGCCTCAAAGCCGCTCGACGACGCCATTGCTGAGCGTCTGGTAACCGCCGTCACACCGCTGACGATCGAGCTTGCGCTCGAAGCGCTGACCAGCCTGGAAGAGCGCGATAAGGCAATCGCTGCACAGTGGCAGCGGCGGATCGAGCGGGCCCGCTACGACGTCGACCTGGCGGAACGGCGCTATGAAGCGGTCGACCCCGCCAACCGTCTGATCGCCAGCACACTCGAAAAGCGCTGGAACGATGCGATGCAACGGCTGCTCGAACTAGAGGCCGAGTTGGCCAACTTCGAGCGACAGACACTGCGTACCATCACGGCCGAACAAAAACGGCAAATCCTGCAGTTGGCCAGCGACTTCCCTCGACTCTGGACCGCTCAAACCACCGCAGCGCGTGACCGCAAGCGCATGCTCCGCTTGCTGATCCGCGATATTACCGTCGTCAAGGGGCCGGAGCCAAAGCTCCTGCGATTGCATATTCGCTGGCAGGGCGGCACAACCGAAACGGTCGAGCTACACTTGGCGCCAAACCGCGCCGAAGCGATTCGTTACCACGATACGTTCGTTGCTCAAATCCGTGCCCTCGCCGCCATACACGATGACGATGAGATCGTTGCATTGCTCAACCGCGACGACCTCACAAGCTCAACCGGCAAACCTTTCACGGTCAGCATGATACGTTGGATCCGCTACAAGCATCGCATCCCCGGCCCGTCGCTTCCCGCCGGAACATTCAGCGTCAGCCAAGTTCGCGAGAGATACGGCGTCAGCATGTGGGTGGTTTATTACTGGATCGACCGCGGTCTCATAACAGCACAGAGGAAGAAGCCCGGCCTTCCGTACGCCATCACGCTCACCGACGCGACAGATCACAGTCTGCGGGACTGGGTCGCCAAATCTCCCCGCCTTGCCTCACCATCCCCAAACCCAAATTGAACAAGGTGCATTATGCAGCCCACATCGCAATGCCGAGCGGTCGAGTGCCGCCTGACGCCTTCGGTATCTCGACCCGCCGCACCGGCTGCGGCTTATAGGTGCCTTCGAGCAGTTGAGCCCGGATCATGGGCCAGTGCTTCTTCAGGTAGGCCGCCAGTTCATCGACGCTCATGCCGTCGATGCCTGCCGCACCCTTGTTGCGCTTCACTCGCGCCAACGCTTGCTTGAGGTTCTCACCCTCAACAACAGCTTCCATCGACGGTCCTGCGACCGCCGGGCGTTCGAGACAGGCTTTCGCCGCGCGCGCTTCGATCGCTCGGGCAACGACGCTCGGGGCTTCACCCCTCGCTTCGCTGCTCAAGCACAGCTCCAGCTGATCCTTCTGCCGCATGGCTCGCGCGAGATCGCCGCTCTACTTGCCCTCTTCCGCCGTTCGGGCCTTCGGCGGCGCGCCGCCGCCTACTATGCCCTCGGCTGACTTCTACGCCACGATCAGATCGCCTTGCGACGACCTCAGTCCCGAGGGACACGGCGCAGACCTCCCGAGGTAAGACCGACCGCCTTCGCCGCACGCCCGCCGGATCTACCACCCCGACCCTTGATGGCCGTGGACTTCGCGATCATTGGCTCGCTCGTCCGGCCGGGTAGGCCTCGTTATCCGGTTCTTGTCCATCGGGCCGCAACTTTGCTCCACGCTTTCTTCAGACCTCATCTCGCGATGATACCCTTGCGCTTCG
>VAZQ01000231.1 GCA_005883115.1 Alphaproteobacteria bacterium
GTATGGCAGCATTTACTCCCGTCGGTGATGGTCGCTAACTCAAATACGCAAGTAATTTCATCGCTTTCGCTTATCTGAGCATTTGGGTTTCGCGGCTGATCTTCCTCGACAACGGCTCGGACTTTTGCAACCCTAACTGTGATCACACAGAGATCACAGCAAGCGGCACAAAGCGGTTCATGATTGAACAGTGCGGCGCTTGCCGAAAGAACAAATGGCGGCAGCCAAGGCGGCCGCACTAGGGAGATGAAGGCTGATGTCCAACGATAATCAATTCACGCGCCGTAGCCTGTTGAAGACCGCCGGCGGCATTGCGCTGGTGTCAGGAATTTCCGCGCCAGCGATTTTGCGGGCGCAAACCACCGACGTCATCAAGATCGGCCATTTGACGCCACGCACCGGTTTCCTCGGACCGCTCGGCGAATATGCCGTGATGGCCGCCGACCTTGCGGTGGAAGAGATCAATGCCGCGGGCGGCATGGCGGGTCGCAAGGTCGAGTTATTGAAAGAGGATTCGGTCAATCCGCAGACCGCCTCGACCAAGGCGGAACGCATGATCGAGCGCGACAAAGTCGCCTGCATCATCGGCGAGATTTCTTCGGCGTCGTGCCTGACCATCGCGCAGGTCGCCTCTCGCACCAAGACCCTGTACATCAACACCGGCGGCAACTCCGACGCGTTGCGCGGCAAGGATTGCCAGCGCTATATGTTCCACGTGGAGTCGCAGAATTCGATGTACGTGAAGACCGTCGGCCGCTCGCTCCTGCGCGATGGCCTGGTCAAGGGCAAGAAGTGGTATTCGCTGACGGCGGACTACGCGTTCGGCCATGACCTCTTGAAGGTTTCAAAACGCTTCATGGAAGCAAATGGAGGCCAGTTCGCCGGCGACGATCTGGTGCCGACCGACGCTGCCGATTTCTCCGCCTACTTGCTGAAGATCCGCGAGGCCAAACCCGACCTGGTCGCGATCAATCTCGCCGGCAACCAGACCACCAATTTCCTCAAGCAATATGCCGAGTTCGGCCTCACCATCCCGGTCGGCGGGTTCGGCTTCGACACCGCGTTGGCCTGGGCGGCAGGCAAGGGCAACTTCGTCGGCACCTGGCCGGTTGTCTGGCATCACCTGATCGACACCCCCGGCAGCAAGGCGTTCGTGGCGGCCTTCACCAAGAAATACAACAAGCCGCCGGAGAACCAGGCCTGGGGTGATTACATCTCCATGAAGATCGTGGCGCAGACCATCAACGAACTGAAATCATTGGAATCGCCGAAGATCATCGAGCATTTCGAGAAGGGTGCGAAGTTCGATCTTCTGAAGACCCGGCCCGGCTACTTCCGCGGCTCGGATCATCAATTGATGCACGAAATGTATGCGGTCACAGCGTTGCCCGCCGACAAGATCAAGAACCAGTGGGACATCTTCTCCTCCAGCCCGGCGGTCCCGGGTCCCACCGAAGACCTCGAAGTGATCGCCGCCACCAAAGAGGAGAACAGCTGCACGTTCCCGAGCTGACGAACGGATATTGGCGTCTCTCCGGAGTTCCGGAGAGACGCCAACTCTCTATCCTGTTCGCAAACCTCCCTGGCGCGCAGCCGGCGCGTATTCCAGCAGCGGGACCAAAGTGATGTCCGCCGTGTTATTAGCCCAGCAAATCCTCAACGGCCTGCTCGACGGCGTATACTATCTGCTGATCGCGCTTGGCCTGTCGCTGATCTTCTCGCTCGGCGGCATTGTCAATCTCGCGCACGGCGCGTTCTACGCAATCGGCGCCTATCTCACGCTGGTGCTGTCGCCCTATCTCGGCTTCGGCGGGTCATTCGTGGCGGCGCCGGTCGTGGTGGCACTGCTCGGCGTGGTGATCGAGCGCACCTTGTTCAGCCGTTTCTATCGCTCCGATCCGATCCTTTCGCTGCTGATGACATTCGGCCTTGCCATGGTGGCGGAGCAGGCTCTTCGAATGATCTTCGGCGCACCGCCCTTGTCCTACTCGATTCCGCAATGGCTGCGCGGACAGGTCGCGATGGGCAGCTTCATCTATTCGTTTTATCGCGTGGTACTGCTTGGCATTGCAGCGACTTGCATCGCCGGCCTGTGGCTGCTTCTGCAAAAGACTTCCTTCGGCCGCGTGGTCCGCGCCGGCGTCCAAAATCCAGACATGGTCGGTGCGCTCGGCATTTCGTTGCAACCCTATATGTCTGCGGTTGCAGCGCTCGGCATCGGGCTCGCAGGCCTCGCCGGCGTGCTGCTGGCGCCGATCTATTCCATCCATCCCGCGATGGGCCAGGAGATCATCACTCCGGCGTTCGTGGTCGTGGTCATCGGGGGCCTTGGATCGTTCTGGGGCGTGGTTGCGGCAGCATTGCTGGTCGGCCTCGTCAAAGGCGTAATGGTTGGGATCGGCTATTCCGCTGCCTCCACCGCAGCGATCTATCTGTTGATGCTGCTGGTATTGCTGTTCCGGCCACGCGGCCTATTCGGCGAACGCATCACACGGTTCGAGTAAGGCGCTGGAAATGTTGAAGCACCTGCCAGTTCCGCTATTGATCGCCGCCCTCGGACTTCTCGTGCTGCCGCCGGTGCTGCTCGCGCTTGGCTTGACCATGACCTCGGCCACCGAGGTCGTCACTTACGCGCTGGCCTGTATGGCGCTGAACATTCTGGTCGGCCATACCGGCCTTGTGTCTTTCGGCCATGGCGCGTGGTTCGGCCTTGCCGCCTATGCCGCCGCCCTGCTGCAGCGCAACTGGATGCACGATTCGTTTTTCGGCCCGACCCTTGTCGGCGTCCTGAGCGTAACCGTGATCGCCGCTGCGTTCGGATTCCTAATCCTTCGACGGCGCGGTGTCTATTTCTCGCTGCTGACGTTGGCTCTGGCGGCGATGCTATACGCGGTGTCATTTCGCTGGACCGAAGTCACCGGCGGCGAAAACGGCCTCGGCGGTATCACACGGCCGACGCTGTTCGGCTTCAATCTGGAATCCTCCACAAATTACTACTGGTTTGTCGCAATAATTGCGTTCGCAGCGCTGATCCTGCTATGGCGATTCCATAACTCGACGGTCGGTAGCGTGCTGGTAGCGATTCGCGAGAACGAGCAGCGCGCCCGTTTTCTCGGCTATCCGACCAACCGCTACAAACTCGCCGCCTTCGTTCTGTCCGCAGGGATCACCGGACTTGCCGGCATCCTGCTGCTTTATCAAAACCGCATGACCTCCGCCGATCCGATCTCGGTCTCGTTCTCCGGTGATCTGCTGGCGATGGTCGTGATCGGCGGCATGCGCAGTTTCCTGGGCCCCGCGCTCGGCGCGCTGTTCTTCATCCTGTTCCGCGAATTTCTGGGTATTTATACCGAGAACTGGCTGTTCTGGTTCGGTCTGGTATTCGTCGGCTTCATCGTGTTTTCACCGACCGGCCTGATCGGTGTCGGCGAGCGGCTGATAGCGCCGTTTCGCAAGAAGACAACAGAAGATGCCGCAATGTCGGCGCGCCGCATCGAACTCTTGCCGCTGCCTGAATTTTTGCGGCCCAAATCTCACATCCACGGACCGGTGCTTGCCGCACGCCACATCGTCAAGAGCTTTGGGGGGATCAAGGCCGTTCAGGGCATTGATATCTCCATCGCAGACCGCACGCTGCATGCGTTGATCGGCCCCAATGGCGCCGGCAAGACCACGGCGTTCAATCTCTTGTCGGGTATGTATCCGCCTGACGAGGGCACGGTATCCCTGTTGGGCCAGCCGATCGCCGGACATACACCGGAGGAGATCGCCGGAGCGGGCATCGGCCGCTCGTTCCAAATTACCAACCTTTTTCCGGCGCTCAGCGTTGGCGAAAACATCCGTCTCGCCGTGCAGGCGCGGCATCCGCGCCGCTTCGATCCTGTCACCAATGCCCTGTCGATCGACGCGATCAATGCCGAAACCGACGCTACCATCCGCTATCTCGGTCTCGCGGGCATTGAAAAGGCCGAAGCGGGCAACTTGTCCTATGGTGGCCAACGCCTTCTCGACATGGGCGTGGCGCTCGCCACCGCACCGCGCGTGCTGCTGCTGGACGAACCGCTGGCGGGGCTTGCCGCGGCGGAGCGCGAGCGGATCGGTGCCATTATCAAGCGCATCTCGTCGGATTTGCCAGTGCTGCTGGTCGAGCACGACATCGACCGGGTGTTTCAGCTGGCGGATCATATCACGGTCATGAACGAAGGCCGGGTCCTGCTCGACGGCACCGTCGACGAAGCTCGAGCCAGTGCAAAGGTGCAGGAAGTCTATATCGGTTCCGGCGCCACCGAGGTTGCCGCGCGCCCGCGAGAAACCGCCGCCCGTGTCAACGCGTTGCTGACGGTCAACAATATCGACACCTTCTACGGCAAGAGCCACATTCTCAACGATGTCAATTTCACGCTGCACGAGAACGAGATCATGGCGCTGCTGGGTCGCAACGGCGCCGGCAAGTCAACCCTACTGAAAACGCTGGTCGGCATCGCGCCAGCGTCGCACGGATCGATCAGACTCTCCGACAGCGAGCTTATCGGCAATTCGTCGGCGCAGAATGCGCGGCTCGGGATCGGCTACGTGCCCCAGGGCCGCGGTCTGTTCGCGGGCATGAGCGTCGAGCAGAATCTTGAACTTGGTGGGCTGAAGCGCCAAACCGGCAATGGCGTGCATTGGACGCGGGAGCGCATCTACGAATATTTCCCGCGGATTCGAGAGCGGCTCGACAGCCCCGCGGATTATCTCTCGGGCGGCGAACAGCAGATGGTTGCGGTGGCCCGCGCGCTTTCGGGCGACGTGCGGGTATTGCTGCTCGATGAGCCCTTCGAAGGCCTCGCCCCAACCATCGTCGAGCAGTTGTTCGAAACCTTCGACCGGCTGCGTAGGGAAATCGCGATCATCATCGTCGATCACCATCTCGATCTGGCGTTAGCGCTGTCTGATACCACGGTAGCGCTGGAGCGCGGCCGGGTGATCCACCAAGGGCCGTCCAAAGACTTGCG
>VAZQ01000232.1:0-4969 GCA_005883115.1 Alphaproteobacteria bacterium
GATCCAGAGCTTCAAATCCGAGGGCGAAGTGATCAAACGCGCGAACGACACCGAATACGGTCTGATCGCCTATCTCTACACCAAAGACATGACTCGCGGCATGCGCGTGTCCGAGCAGCTCGATTTCGGCATGATCGGGCTCAACCGCGGGCTCGTCTCCGATCCCGCTGCCCCCTTCGGCGGGATGAAGCAGTCCGGCATCGGCCGCGAAGGCGCGCACGAAGGGCTGATGGAGTTTTTGGAGACGCAGTACATTTCGGTGACGTGGTGACCACGAGCGGGGTCGCCCTCGCGTCTGCGGGCGGCGAATAAAGCGCCGCAACGGGGAAAAGCTCGATGGACGTGCTGATGCCGCAGCTCGGCGAGACCGTTGCGGAAGGCAAGATCACGCAGTGGTTCAAGTCGGCGGGTGACAGCGTCAAGCCCGGCGACAATCTGTTCGAGATTGAGACAGACAAGGTGTCGATGGAGGTGCCTTCGACGACCGCGGGGGTGCTCGCGGAAATCCGCGTGCCGGCGGGCGCGGTGGCTGCGGTCGGCGCCGTCGTTGCCGTGATCGCCGCCGGCGCGGCTGCGGCTCCATCGAAGCCTGCGCCGTCGCCTGTGCCTTCCGCCTCCGCGCCGCCGATCGCAATACCGGTCGCCTCAGAGCGGGTTGTCGCTGCGTCGACAGCGCCCATCGAGCTCGATCCGTTCTTCGAGGTGCGCACGCCGGCGCGCAATTACGGGCCGGCGCGGTTGCCCGGCGGCAGGACTGCGACGCCGCTGGCGCGCCGGCTCGCGGCGGAAGGCGGCATTGATCTCGCAAGAATTTCGCCCTCCGGTCCGCACGGCCGCATTCTTGCCCGCGATGTGGAGGCCGCGGCACGCGCCACGGCAGCGCCGGGCCTTGCCGCCGCGCCCGCCGAGGGAGTGAGCGTTGAATCGATCAAGGCCATCTATCGGGATGTGCCGTTCCGGGAAGTACCGCTTGAGAGGATGCGAACGACCATCGCCAGGCGGCTGGTCGAGGCGAAGCGGACCATCCCGCACTTTTACCTGACCGTGGACGTCGAGATTGGCCGGCTCATCGCGCTGCGGGAACAGGCGAATGCGGCCGCGCCCAAGGACAACGACGGCAAGCCTGAATTCAAGCTCTCGCTCAACGATTTCATCATCAAGGCGTGGGCGGCGGCGCTGCAGCGGGTGCCGGCGGCGAATGCCGTGTGGGCGCACGATCGCATCCTGCGCTTCGAGCATTCCGATATTGCGGTTGCGGTGGCGCTCGAAGGCGGGCTCATTGCGCCGGTGATCCGGCAGGCGGAGAAAAAAAAGCTATCGGCGCTCTCGAACGAGATGAAGGAGCTGGCGGCGCGCGCGCGCGCGAAAAAGCTCAAGCCAAGCGAATACGAGGGCGGCTCGTCCACGATCTCCAACCTGGGCATGTACGGCGTGCGCGAATTTGCCGCCATCATCAATCCGGCGCAGGCGACGATTCTCGCGGTCGGCGCGGCGCGCCGGCAAGCGACCGAGCGGGAAGACGGCGGCGTAGCTTTTGCGAGTGTACTCTCGGTGACGCTCTCCTGCGATCACCGTGTGGTCGACGGCGCGCTCGGCGCTGAGCTCATCGCCGCCTTCCGCGCATTTGTTGAGCAACCCGTGACGATGCTGGTGTAACTGTTGTTCCGGGCAGAGCGGATTTAAAAGCAATTAGGGGTGAATCATGGCCGCCGAGAAAGCCGACGTTCTGCTGATCGGCCCTCCAAAACCTGTCATCGTCAACGGGCTCTCCCGCGCCTTCAACCTCGTCAACTTTCCTGATGGGAAAGAGCGGGAAAAATTCTTCGACGAGCGCGGCCCGCGCGTGCGCGCCATGGCGGTCGCCGCCACCGAGGAGCGGGTCGACGGGCCGTTCATGACGCGATTTCCCCGGCTCGAGATCATTTCCTCATTCGGTGTCGGCTACGACCACGTCGACGCCGCCTGGGCGGGCGCGCACGGCATCACCGTGACCAACACGCCGGACGTGCTCACGGAGGAAGTGGCCGACACCGCGATGGGACTCTTGCTGTGCACCGTGCGGGAATTCCCGCAGGCCGAGCGCTACGTGCGCGCCGGCAAGTGGCCGCAGAAGAATTATCCGCTGAGCAAGGCGACGCTGCGCGACCGCACCGTCGGCACGGTCGGCATGGGCCGGATCGGGCAGGCGATCGCCCGCCGGCTCGCCGCTATGCAGGTGCCGGTCGTCTACCATTCGCGGCGCCCGGCTGCGGGCGTGCCCTATCGCCACTACCCGAAGCTCATCGACATGGCACGTGACGTCGACGTGCTGATGGTGATCACGCCAGGTGGCGCAGAGACCAAGAATCTGATCAATGCCGAGGTGCTCAAGACGCTTGGCCCCACTGGCATCCTCATCAACATGTCGCGTGGCTCGGTGGTCGACGAGCCGGCGCTGATCAAGGCGCTGCAGGACAAAACCATTCTATCGGCGGGCCTCGACGTGTTCGCGCGTGAGCCCGAAGTGCCGGCGGAGTTGCTCGCGATGGATCACGTCGTCTTGTTTCCCCATCTCGGCTCGGCTTCGGTTGCGACGCGAGAGAGGATGGATCAGCTGCTGGTGGACAATCTCCTGGCTTGGGCGGCGGGCAAGCCGCCGCTGACCCCGGTTCCGGAAACGCCGTGGCCACCGAAGCAACACAAGCGGTCCTGACAATACAGAGCGTCCGCATATGCGCATCGCGCAGGACCGTCAGCCGCCGCGCTCGCACGCAATGACGCGGCGTACGTGGCGTGATAGCGTGCGAAGGATCGTCACTTTAGTCCTGGTCGGGGTTCCCATGTCGGCTCGCGCTTCTCTCGCTGTGATCGCGCTCGCGCTTTGCGCCGCGGGCGCTGCCGCGCAGGCGCCGGCGCCCAGCGATGCCGCCAAGGAGATGGTTGGCGCGTGGGAAATCTCCAACGCCGCGCGCGATAAGACGTGTCCCGTCACCTTCAAGCTCGAACCTGCGGTCGGCGGTTTTAAGCTCGATCTCGATGAAGGCTGCGGCACCGCCTTCCCATCGCTCAAGGATGTCGCGATCTGGATGATGGGGCCGAACGATGCGGTGCGGCTGTTGAACTCCAAGGGCATGGTCGTTCTCGACTTCATGGAAGTCGAGTCGCACATGTACGAAGCCGAGCGCAAAGGGGAGGGGCTGTTTTTTATGCGCACCCAGGCTGCGATCAAAGCGGCGACGGTCACCCCGGAGCAGGTGTTCGGCGAGTGGACCTTGCTCAAGGAATTCGAGAAGCCGCTGTGCAAGCTCACGCTGTCGAGCACCGCGGCCGGAGGAGAAAGTTATAAGGTCATGGTCAAGCCCGGCTGCGACGCCTCGGTTGCCGACATCGAGCTGTCGACCTGGCGGCTCGATAGCGACGGGCTGCTGCTGACGGGACGCGGCGGCAGCTGGCGCTTTTCCGAGAGCGACGCCACGACCTGGGAGCGCGTCCCTGCAAGCTCCGATCCATTGGTGCTGATGCGGCAGGAGTAGGCGCGTGCACGTGCTGACCAGCTCGCTGCGGGAACTTGCGGCGGATCACGCCGCCACAGCCGGTTCCGCGACCATCCAGGCGCCGTAACCGACGACGCGATCGCGCCCTCCCGCCGTGTCGCCGGAGTTGCACAGCGCGAGGCGCTGCGGTGCGAGGCGCCGACGGCTCGTCTCCGCAAGAAGGCCGGCGACCGCCAGAAAGCCGCAGGCTTGGTCCGGGCCGAGGTTTTCCCACTCCGCGCGTTCGATTGCGGCGGCGGTCGCGGCATCGATCCGCCGCGCCGTGTCATAGTCGTGATAGTGGGAGAGGTCGGAGCTCACCACGATCAGCGTTTCCGGCCCGCCCCAGAGCCGCCGCAGCACCTCCGCCACGTCCTGCACTTTGGCATCGCCGATCGCCAGCGGCACTACTGCGAAGGAGGGTAGCAGCGCTTGCAGGAATGGGAGTTCGACCTCGAGCGAATGCTCGGGCGCGTGCGGCGCATCCGTCTCGACCACAAGCTCGAAAATTGCGGAGAGTGCGTCGCGGTCCACGGGAACGCGACCGAGCGGTGTTTCGAAGGCATCGACGGTGGGGGCGGCGATGCCGCGCACGGGGACGAAATGCGCCGGCCCGATCAGCACCACACGCTTGACCGATTGCTCGGCCTCGCAAAGTGTCGCAAAGGCCTGCGCCGCCACGCGCCCCGAATAGACGTAGCCTGCGTGCGGTGCAATCAGCGCCTTGGGCATTACGTTCGTGGATCGCGGCACGCTGCCGAGGAGTTCCGACACCGTCGCCTGCAGCCGGCGCGGATCTCCCGCGTAGAACAGGCCGGCCGCCGCTGGCGGTCGGATTTTGGTTGCGCGGGAGCCTGGTTCCACCATTGCCTCGTCCTCGCCCGCTCCCCAGATACCAAGATATAATATGGCTGCGGAATTTACGCGGGCTTGAGCATGGATCAATCCACCATCGAGGGTGTGCCCGGCCGCTATTGGCATCGGCTGGAGGATGGCCGTATCCAGTGCGACATATGCCCTCGCTATTGCAAGCTGCATGAGGGGCAGCGCGGCCTGTGCTTCGTGCGCGCGCGGCAGAACGATCAGATTCTGCTTACGACCTACGGGCGCTCCTCCGGCTTTTGCATCGATCCGATCGAGAAGAAGCCGCTCAACCATTTTCTGCCAGGCACGCCGGTGCTTTCGTTCGGCACCGCCGGCTGCAACTTGACCTGCAAGTTCTGCCAGAACTGGGACATCTCCAAAGCGCGCGCGCTCGACCGCGTTCAGGATCAGGCCTCCCCGGAGGCCATTGCCGAAGCCGCGCTGCGCAGCGGCTGCCGCTCGGTCGCGTTTACCTACAACGATTCCGTGATCTTCCTCGAATATGCGGTCGACGTGGCGCAGGCTTGCCGGGCGCGCGGCATCAAGACGGTGGCGGTGAGCGCCGGCTACATCGCCCCGCAAGCGCGTGTCGA
>VAZQ01000232.1:4982-5868 GCA_005883115.1 Alphaproteobacteria bacterium
CCGGCACATGGACGCCGCCAACATCGACCTTAAAGGTTTCACCGACGGCTTCTACAAGACGCTGTGCTCAGGCAAGCTTGGTCCCGTGCTCGAGACGCTGGAATATCTCAAGCATGAGACCGACGTTTGGTTCGAGATCACGACTCTGCTCATTCCCGGCGAGAACGATTCGGCGCAAGAGATCGAAGCGGAGAGCCGCTGGGTGATGGAGCGGCTCGGCTCCGACGTGCCCCTGCACTTCACCGCTTTTCATCCGGACTGGAAGATGCTGGACACCCCGCGGACACCGCCGCAGACGCTCAAGGCGGCGCGGCGCATCGCGCTCGAGGCGGGGCTTCGTTACGTCTACACCGGTAACATTCACGACGGTGCGGGCCAGAGCACCTATTGTCATGGCTGTGGCGCCGTGCTCATCGGCCGCGATTGGTATGAGCTCACCGCGTGGAATCTTACCGTCGACAGTCGCTGCGGCGATTGTGGCGCGGCCTGCGCCGGCGTCTTCGATACGGGACATGGGCGCTGGGGCGCGCGGCGCCAGGCCATCAAGGTGCAAGCCCTTGCGGCGTCCTGAGCGGAGCTGATGCTCGCGCACAGCGCGTGCGGCGTTAGATCAGTGCCCGCAACTCATCGCGCAAGCGGTCGCTGCCTCCGCGTGGAAGCAGCCGATCGATCTTTGCGTGGCTGCGTCGCCA
Source organism: Alphaproteobacteria bacterium (assembly GCA_005883115.1). Classification (GTDB taxonomy): domain Bacteria; phylum Pseudomonadota; class Alphaproteobacteria; order Rhizobiales; family Xanthobacteraceae; genus VAZQ01. The sequence goes on from VAZQ01000232.1 coordinate 5,675, forward strand.
GATCGGCACCGCGCGCGCCAGCAGAGCGCAACCGGCTCGGGTGAGCTTCAACCGGCGACTGCGCCGGTCATTGGCATCGATACCGACCGTGACCAGGCCGCGACGCTGCACCGGCTTGAGCGCTGCGGTGAGCGTCGTGCGGTCGGCACCAAGCACAGAAGCGACGGAACCGATGCTGGGCGGGGAGGGCTGGT
>VAZQ01000233.1 GCA_005883115.1 Alphaproteobacteria bacterium
CGACTTGCGCAGTTCAACGCGCTTCCTCATCCAATGATCTACACGCCCGGCGACAACGATTGGACCGACTGCCACGAAGGCCAAAACGTCAAGGGGTTTGACCCCTTGGAGCGGCTCACGAAGCTGCGGACTGTATTCTTTCAGGGTGAACAAAGCCTGGGCAAGCGAACAATCTCGCTGCGTCGCCAAAGCCAGGACCCAGGCTTCGCTAAATACCGCGAGAATGTTCAATGGGACTAAAGCGGCGTGACGTTCGTCACGCTGCACGTCCCAGGAAGTAACAACAACCTTGGGCGCTCGCCGGAGGGCGATACGGAATTTGCGGAGCGCAACAAGGCCAATATGACTTGGCTGCAACAAGCGTTTGCCCACGCGAAGACCAACAACAGCCGTGCTGTCATGGTCATGCAGCAAGCAAACATGTTTCCAGAGATGCCGCCGTTTCCCGACAAGCCGATAACTCCGAGTGGATACGCCGACCTGCGAATGCTGCTACAGCAAGAGACGACTGCGTTTCAAAAGCCTGTCATCTTGGTCAACGGCGATAGCCACTATTTCCGGATCGACAATCCATTCAGGAAGAATGCACCGCCCGGCCAGAGACCGCCGCCCTCGCTTGAAAACTTCCTGCGCGTCGAAACCTTCGGGACGCCTAATCATCACTGGCTGCATGTGACGGTCGAGGCGAACGATCCGAACGTCTTCACGTTCCGTCCGCGGATCGTCGCAGCGAACGTGATCAAGCGCAATTAGCCTGAACCTTGTCTGCGTGCACTCTCTATGTACGCTCTTTGCTGTGACCTGCTCCGCATGAGTCCGCTTCTGGCACGGACATGTCGAGACCAGCCCGCAATGTCCGCTTTGAGGGGCGAAGCGGACATGCCGCGACCGCCGGCGCCGTATCAATCCGACGCGACTGACCCATAGCGATCATGGCAAACCGCTAGCGCCGGCTCCTCCCGAGCATAGCCTCTGAATCAAGACAGCGTTATAGTCGCCGGGCAAACTCAACGTCGAGGAGTGGACAATGAAAGCGGCCATTGCGATCCTCCTGTCCATGCTGTTCGGCACTCCCGCGCTCGCGGCCACATTCGTGTACGTTTCAAACGCCGACGACGGTGAGATTGGGTCTTACACGTTGCAACCCGACGGCTCACTCAAACCGGGACAGCGCATCAAGGCGGAAAAGATCGTGATGCCGATGGCGGTGAGCCCGGACAAGCGCTTCCTCATCGCAGCAGTGCGTTCGAAGCCCTACCAGGCATACAGTTACCTCATCGATCGGGGCTCGGGCGAGCTCAAGCTTGTCGGCACAGGCTCGCTAGCCGAAAGCTTTCCCTACATCTCGCTCGACCGTAGCGGCCGATTTCTTTTCGGGGCGTCCTACGGCGCCAATCTCGTAAGCGTGAACCCGGTTGGCGCGGATGGTCGGATCGGGGAGCCTTTGCAGGTTGTACCGACGGCGCGCAATACGCACGCGATCCGCATCGACAACTCGAATCGCTTCGTCTTCGTCCCGCATCTCGGCACCGACCAGATTTTCCAGTTCCAATTCGAAGAGAAGAGCGGACGCCTCACCGCGAACACACCGCCGGTCCTGCAGCTAAAGCAGGGCACGGGACCGCGCCATTTGGTCGTCTCGCAAGACAACCGCTTCATCTATGTGCTGAACGAGCTCACCGGCACAGTCACAACGCTGGCGCTCGATCCGAGTACCGGCCTCCTCATCGAACGCGACTCCGTCTCTGTGCTGCCTCCGGAGACGAAGCTTGTGCCTGGCATGCCGCGGGGCGCGGTCGGCACGCCCGGGGCGAACCAGGCCCCGCGCAACCCCGATAACGACATCTGGGCCGCGGATGTTCACCTCACCCCGAATGGCCGCTTCCTCTACGCCTCGGAGCGCACGACGAACACGATCGGGGCGTTCCGCGTCGAGGGCGCGAACGGAAAGTTGATCTACCTCGGAAGCACGCCGACGGAGAAGCAGCCGCGCGGGTTCAACGTCGACCCGACCGGCCGGTTCATCGTCGTCTCTGGCGAGAAATCGGACATGCTCGCGGTGTACTCGATCGAGGCCGAGAGCGGCGCCTTGAAGCCGGTCGGACGCTATCCGACCGGCAAAGGAGCGAATTGGGTCGAGATCGTGACTTTTGATTAGCCCGATGGCTGGCCAGCCTGCGGAGTGGAGCGGCTGTTCATGGATGTAAGTCAAAAGTCCCCAAAACGCCGAGCCATCGTGATGGGCGGCTCGATAGCCGGTCTATTCATTGGAGCGTTTCTTCGCCGAATTGGTTGGCAAGTCGATACGTGTTAACGCTCATCTATCGAGCTCATCAGCCGCGGTGTTGGTATTTTCGCCACCTACCTGGAAGTGCTCGAGGACCATTGAATTCTTAGTAGGTATTGGGGTTGTCGGCGGCCTTCCGGAACGCTGTCGTTGGAACTGTCCACCGTTCCGACCTCGGATTGCGCGAACAATGCCCCATTTAGGTCAATGTGATGCCACTACGGCGGCTCGGTATATGTGTCCATCCACCTCTAGGGGACGGGGAGGGGCGCATGCGAACTTTACGCAATTTTGCAATCGTCATAACTGGGGCTGGGCTGATCGCGGGCGTGCCATTGACGAAGGTGCAGGCGTGCGACGACGATCGCTATCCCTGTCCCGTGAGGTCACAAACAGCGGCACAAGAGACTGCGAATACGCCGGCTCAACCCGCGCAGTCGAGTCAGCCAAAAAAGAGAGTAACCCGGTCACCTGCAAATGAGAAAGCAGACGCAAAGCCCAAACGAGACGTCTCACGCGCAGCTGCTCGGACGAAGGTGAACAAACCAGCTGCGCAGGAGCAGGCTGCTGATGCCATCTCGCAGAAAGCGATAGGAGCTGCTCCTGCGGCGGCGCCATCCTCGCGTGCGGATCAATCTTTCAATGAGGAAAGCCGGGACGAAAGTCTGCTGGCCAGTGCGGGAACGGCTTGGCCGGTTGCTCCAAATACCGAGGGCGCCGGCGGCACGCCAGGGACGATAAACGCCGCAGAAGCTGCACCAAATGCGGTGCAAGCGGTTGACGCAGGCGAGGCCCACGAACCCGCTCATGCTGCTGCCACTGTCGAGTCGCCCTGGATCACCTATCTCCTCTTGATCTTGGGCGCAGCGCTCGCCGCCGCATCAGCAATGTGGTTGTTTTCTGGAATGAGATCACCGTTCGCCCGCCAAGCAGCAAATCCGCGTATGCACATGAGCAAGTCGTGAACTCAGACTGGGCGCTCGGTGCTGGGCGTGTGTAGCGGATCGTCTGCCCCGATCGGAAGCATCGGATGATGGAGCCAGGCTAATCATTGCCTGCACATGCTCGCACAAGCATCGGAAGAAGAAAAAAAGAACCCGGGAGCGTCGCGACGCTATACGGGCGTTGAAACATAACAATGAAGGAGGAGCAGTAATGAAGGCGACAATCGTGCTGACAGCGGCGGCTGTTTTCGTGGCTATCCCAGCGTACGCCGGCTCTACAAACGGCAATAAACCGGCAACAGCCCCAGGGGCGTCGGGTCTGACTCCCGGCTATCAATTAAACAGTACAACGCCGCGACCTGCGCAGGGGGGCATCCAGCTTCGCGCCTGGAATCCAACAGTTTGATCGGGGCGCAAACACACCCGCTCTCCCGGGCGGTGCTTCCGGTCTTGCACCTGGGCATCGCCGCTAAGGCGTGATGCGTTTATACCGAACCACAAACCGGTCATTGCCGGGCTCGACCCACGACTGTCCGGCACGGTTTGTGCTTCATGCTGCCATATCCATCGCGGCGCAGGCACGGCTAGCGCGACGGCGCTGCGCCGCTCGGCTTGCGAAGGGCTCAAACTGGAATGTGATTTGCCGCGCTTGTAGGCTTGGAGGTTGTCGTGCTGCGAGAAGCTCGGCGATTGATCGTCGATGCATCAAATTTGCACGGATCACCCTGGCGAAGGCGAGTGGGCTCGCAACGATCCTGTTGGCGTCGTGGGCCAAGCGCAGCAGCAGAAATGCGATCAACGCAACCGCAATCTGAATGCGAACGGCGTTCTCGGAGGTTCCGAGAAAATGGCTGATTTTCAAGATCTGCTTGATCCATCGGAAGAACAACTCGATCGCCCAGCGACGTTTGTACAAATCAGCGATGTCTCGCGCGCTGGCGGTCAGATCATTGGTGAAGATGCGCAACGCCTGGCCGGTCTCGATAACAACCCGAACTTCGCGGACGAGGGCCGACATCGGGTTGTGGCGAGAAGCCGCGAGACGTTGTGGAAGATATCCGGTCCGATCGCTGACGACCGAGCATCCCGCTGGCACCGGCCGATCTTCGATCACCGTGAACGGCGTATTGGACTTGAGCTGCGTGACAATGCGACAGCCGGCCTGATGCAGCCTCGCCCACCAGCCGTAGTCGTAGTAACCGAGGTCGAAAACGTAGGTCGCTCCCGGCTCGATCGGCATCTCCTTGGCGACCGTGATGTCATTGATGTTGGCCGCAGTCACCATGAGATAAAGCGGTTGGTCGGCATCAGGATCGTAGATGATGTGCGCCTTGGCGCCGCAAACTCCTGCCGAAAACGTCGCCCAATCGCCGCTCAAACTGCTCAGCTGCACGCTCGTGGAATCGATCAGACGGACGCAATCGCCAATTTTGCGACGATATCCACGCTGCAACTGCGCCATCAGCGCCGACAGCAGGCCGGCAAACACTTCGAAGGGACGCGAAGCATTAGCCGTCGAGAGCGCCGACTTCGAAACGGTGCAGCCTCCGAGATGATAAAGCTTGCTCGCGTGGCTTCGCAGGTTCGTTTCGATCTCGCGCAGGCCGCGCGCACTGCACAGCTGCCCATACAACATCGCGATCAGATGGGCTCTGGTCTTGAGGCCCCGCGGATCGGGATCGGCATGGTGCTCTTCCACAAGCCGATCGAGAACCGTCCACGGAATGTGTTTCAGCAGCCCATGAAAAACGATATTCTGGTGCGGCACGGCGTTGCTCCTTTCTCGTGTCCAGTTGATTCGCAAACTCCTGGAAACGAGTAGAATCAACGTCGTGCACTCCATCAAGCACAAACCGTGCCGGACAGTCGTGGGCTCGACCCGGCAATCCATCCAACTTCAAAAGACTTTTGCGAAGTATGATGGATGCGCGGGTGATAAGCGCGTTCACGCGCGTCCATAGCCCGTCGAAGACGGGCGTGAACGCCCTTATCGACGCGCTTCTGCCCGTGCATGACGCGGACAGGAGAGTGATTCAACGTAATCGAGACACGTCCTACTTGCGAACTCTTGGCGAGACTTACGCGGCCCCGATCGGTCAGGGCCATTTTTTCAGTGGTGGCTTCGCCGAGCTGGGGCGTGGATGAGCGCGAGTGGCAATCCCGAAAGACGTTAAGGCGCCGCAGTAACTGCGGTCACATCCACTTCAACTAGCATTCCCGGCCATGCCAGCTGATTGATATTCAGGAAGGTGTGCACGGGCTGCGGAGCCCCGCCGAGTGCTTCCGTGCGGCACTTTCCAGCTTCCGGGAGATTTCGAACGTCAGTGACGTAGGTGACGGCCTTCACCACGTCGTTCATCGTGGCGCCGTGGGCCGCTAACAGCCGCTTGATCTTGTCGTAGGCATAGCGGCACTGCCCCGCGAAGTCGCCCACATGCCGGATTGTGCCGCGGCCGCCGCTCTCGTCCTCAGCTCCTACCCCGGCAAGAAAGATCATCTTGCCTGGATGCGTGACGGTGACAACCTCGGAGAACAGCCCTTTCGTCCACTCACTGTAATTGTAGTTTTTCTTTTCGAAGCCTGCGGAGCTTGCGCCTGGCGTTTGTGCGTGCGCGGTTAATACCGTGGAAAGCAGCAGTGCAGAGCAAGTCCCAGCAAGGCGTCGCACGGGCACCTCCATAATTGCCGGTCTTCTGAATACACTCGAAGCCTAGAACGAGGCGGCGGTCGGGTCAAACAACA
>VAZQ01000234.1:0-9757 GCA_005883115.1 Alphaproteobacteria bacterium
CTCGCCTCGACCCGAACGGCGTAGTCATGGCCGTTGATATTGAGCTTGAACTCGAGCTTGTCACTCATCGTACGCATTCGCCACCACAGACCGCCAACTCCTTGAGTGATACATGCATTGTGTGGCAAGTAAAGTGAAGCAGGGCTATCCCGGGCGGACGCAAATTGTCGGCTAGGAAGCGCGCCTGACGGACGCGAAGTCCGCGACGAGCTGAACAACTCTGCGTATGGAGGAAATCGCCATGACTTCCAGTCTGTCACGCCGCACGCTGATCAAAAGCGCCGCCGGCTCCGCACTGTTGGCCGGTATTGGCACCCCCGCGATCGTGCGCGGGCAAGCTGATGCGATCCGCATCGGCCATCTCACTCCGCTCACCGGCTTTCTCGGGCCGCTCGGCGAATACGCGGTCATGGGCGTGAAGCTCGCTGCCGAGGAGATCAACAATGCCGGCGGCGTGATGGGCCGTAAGATAGATCTCGTGATGGAGGATTCGGTCAACCCGCAGACCGCCTCCGCGAAAGCCGAGCGACTGATCGAACGCGATAAGGTCGCGATGATCATCGGCGAAATCTCCTCCGCCTCGGGCCTTGCCATCGGCCAGGTCGCCAACCGCCTGAAGACCGTCTACATCAACACCGGCTGCAATTCCGATGCCCTGCGCGGCGCAAGTTGCAATCCATATATGTTCCACATCGAGGGCGCGAACTCGATGTATGTCATGGCGGTCGGCCAGTACTTGCTGCGCGAGAACCTCGTGCGCGGCAAGAAGTGGTATTCGCTGACGGCAGACTATGCCTTTGGTCACGATCTGCTCCGGGTTGCCAAAAAATTCATGGAGACGAACGGCGGTCAATTTGCCGCCGACGAGCTGGTGCCGACCGATACCACCGATTTTTCTCCCTATCTCTTGAAAGTTCGCCAGTCCCGGCCCGATCTCGTTATTTCCAATCTCGCCGGCAATCAGATCACGAGCTTCCTCAAGCAATATTCCGAATATGGGCTATCGTTCCCGGTGGCGGGCTTCGGCTTCGATACCGTGGTCGCTTGGGGCGCCGGCAAAGGGAATTTCTCCGGTATCTGGCCGCTCGTGTGGCACCACCTCGTCGATACGCCGAGCTCGAAGAAATATGTCGAGGTGTTCCAGAAAAAATACGGGAAACTCCCGGACAATCAGTCCTGGGGCGACTACAACTCGCTCAAGATCGTGGCGCAGTCGATGAGCGAAACCAAATCGACCGACCCGCAGAAGCTCGCGGAGCATCTGCGCAAGGGCGCAAAATTCGACGTGATGAAGGCGCGCGAAGCGTATTTCCGCCCCTATGACAATCAGATGGTCATGGAGATGTACGCGGTCCGCGCCAAGGACCCAGCCAAGATGAAGGATCAGTGGGATATCTATGATGCGCTCGGCGCCGTGCCCGCTGCGAACGAGGACATGGAGATCATCGCGCCGCCAAAGGATGGCAGCTGCAAGATCGGGGCATAGCGGCAGCGATCTACTGTCCGCGATCACCCGGTGCGGTAGCTCCTGATGCGGCACCTTCTAGAGGCGACGATCGTGCCTCTCCCAAAGGTGCGTCCACGCGCATCGTCCACGCCGCTATGCGCGGGGGACGATCGTGATATGAGCTAATCAAGCCACAGGAAGTCCTCCCTCCAAGAGCGCTCGCGTGCAGCTCGTCTTCATACTCGAGCAAATTCTCAACGGGCTCCTGGTCGGGGCCTATTACCTGCTGATCGCGCTGGGACTGTCGCTCATTTTCGCGCTCGGCGGCATCGTCAACCTCGCCCACGGCGGTTTCTACGCGATCGGCGCCTACCTCGCGGTCATCCTGGCGGATCGCATCGGATTCGCAGGCGCGCTTGTCGCTTCGCCACTCGCGGTCGGTCTCCTCGGCATCGCGGTTGAACGGCTGTTGTTCCGCCGCTTCTATCGTTCCGATCCCATCCTTAGCCTGCTGCTGACTTTTGGACTTGCGATGATTATCGAGCAGGGTCTGCGCATCGTATTCGGCGCGAGCCCGCTGCCATTCTCGATCCCGCCGGAATTGCGCGGCCAGATCTTGGTCGGCGATTTCATCTACTCGCGATATCGGCTCGTCATTTTAGCCATCGCCGTGGCTGCGGTCAGCGCGACGTGGTTCATCGTGTATCAAACCGCTTTCGGCCGGGTCGTGCGCGCGGGCGTGCAGAACCCAGACGTGGTCGGCGCGCTCGGCATCTCGCTCGCGCCCTACATGACGGCGATCGCCGCGCTCGGTGTCGGACTGGCGGGGCTTGCCGGCGTGCTCCTCGCCCCGATCGCAGGCGTGCACCCCGCGATGGGCGCCGAGATCCTCACGGCCGCCTTCGTCGTTGTCGTGATCGGCGGCTTGGGCTCGTTCTGGGGCGTCATCGCTGCCGCCGCGCTGGTCGGCGTCGTGCGCGGCATCACGATCTATTTCAACCCCTCGTGGGGCGAGGCCTCGATGTATCTCCTGATGGCCGTGGTGCTGCTGGTGCGCCCGCGTGGACTTCTCGGCGAGCGCATTCAAAAATTCGAGTAGCCGGATGCGTGATGAGCATGTCCCCCTTGCAGCTGCGGCACTCGCGCTTGTGCTGCTGCCATTCGCGCTCGACCTGGTCGGCTTGCCACTGCGCTCGGCGGTCGATGTCGTCGTGTTCGCGATTGCCTGCATGGGCCTCAATGTGCTTCTCGGCCACAGTGGGTTGGTCTCCTTTGGGCACGGGGCGTGGTTCGGATTGGCTGCCTATGCAGCCGCCTTGAGCCAGCGGTACTGGTTCCCGGGCGCGATCGTTCTGCCGTTCCTGTTCGCCATCTTTTTCGTTGCGGCAGGCGCGCTCCTCTCCGGTGCGCTGATCCTGCGGCGACGCGGCGTCTATTTCTCGTTACTCACGCTCGCTTTGACCGCGCTCCTCTTCGCCATCGGCTATCGCTGGACCGAGCTCACCGGCGGCGAAAGCGGATTGGGTGGCGTCACCCGTGCGAGCGTGCTGGGGCTCGATCTCGAATCCGATCCCACCTACTACTGGGCCGTGGCCGCAATCGCGGCGGCGACTTGTTATCTGCTTTGGCGCTTTCACCGATCACCCGCCGGCACCGTGCTCCTCGCAATCCGTGAGAACGAGGAGCGAGCGCGCTTTCTCGGTTATCCCACCAACCGCTACAAGCTGATCGGTTTCGTCCTGTCGGCGAGCGTGGTCGCGATCGCGGGCGCGCTTTCGGTGTTCAACCACCGCTTCGCCTCGGCAGAGCCGCTCGCCGTGTCCTTCTCCGGCGAGCTCGTCGCCATGGTCGTGATCGGAGGCATGCGCAGCTTTCTCGGGCCCGCACTCGGCGCATTGTTCTTCATCCTGTTTCGCGAGTTCCTGTCGATCTGGACACCCCACTGGCTATTCTATTTCGGCCTGCTGTTCGTCGGCTTCATCGTGTTCTCCCCAACCGGACTGGTCGGCGTCGCCGGACGGGTCCTGGCCCCCTTCCGCAAGCGCATCACCGAGGCGGCGGCCATGGCGGGCCGCCAGATCGCGGCTGACGCGAAACTGCCGCAGATCTATCGCCGCGACGCTGCGAGCGAGGCGCCGGTCCTGCTCGCGCGCGGCCTCATAAAACGCTTCGGCGGCATTCACGCGGTCGACGGCATCGATCTCGCGGTCAAAGACCGCACCCTGCACGCGCTGATCGGTCCGAACGGCGCCGGCAAGACCACCGCCTTCAATCTACTGTCGGGCCTCTTTCCACCTGACGCGGGTCAGATCGAGCTCGCAGGTCGCTCGATCGCCGGTCTAAAGCCCGAGGACATCACGACGGCGGGGGTCGGCCGCTCGTTCCAAATCACAAATCTGTTCGGTGGCCTCTCGACCAAGGAGAATCTGCGGCTCGCCGTGCAGGCGCGCAGCGCCAAGCGGTTTGCGATCTGGACGTCGGCGGATGCAGTGGAGGACGTCAACAAGCAGACGGCCGAGCTCGTCACCTTTCTGGGCCTCAGTGGAATGGAGCGCGCAGAGGCGGCCTCGCTCTCCTACGGCGGGCAGCGCCTGCTCGACATGGGGCTCGCCATTGCGACCCGGCCACGCATCCTGCTGCTCGACGAGCCGCTCGCCGGGCTTGCCGCCGCCGAGCGCACGCGCGTCGCTTCGCTGCTGTCAACTATCGCTACGGAAATTCCCGTGCTGCTCGTCGAACACGACATCGATCGTGTGTTCCAGATCGCCGACCACGTCACTGTTATGAACGAGGGCAAGGTGCTGGTCGATGGCACGGTCGAGGACGCACGCAACGATGCCAAGGTGCGGGAGGTCTATATCGGCTCGGGCGTCGCCGCGCTCGCTGCAAAGCCGCGCGTTTCCGCGGCTGGCGCTACTCCGATTCTGGTGGTCGACAGCGTCGACACCTTCTATGGCAAGAGCCACATTCTCAACTCTGTTTCGCTCGACGTGCGCGAGCACGAAATCGTCGCTTTGCTCGGCCGCAACGGCGCCGGCAAGTCGACGCTGCTCAAGACCGTGATCGGGATTGCTCCGCCCGCGGCAGGCGCGATCCGGCTCCAAGGCGAGGATACGGCGGGCTTTGCCTCCGCGCAGATCGCGCGCCGTGGCATCGGATATGTACCGCAGGGCAGAGGTTTGTTCGCCGGCATGAGCGTTGCCGATAATCTGGCGCTCGGCCGCCTCAAGCGGATGACCGGCACCGGCATTCACTGGGACAACGAGCGCATCGCCTCGTCTTTCCCGCGACTGACCGAGCGCTGGCATTCGCCGGCGGACTATCTTTCCGGCGGCGAGCAGCAGATGTTAGCGGTCGCTCGCGCGCTGGCCGGAGACGTTCGCGTGCTGCTGCTCGACGAGCCGTTCGAAGGACTTTCTCCTGCGGTCACCGAGGAGCTGTTCGAGGCGTTCGACCGGCTCCGCCACGACGTGGCGATCATCATCGTCGACCATCACCTCGATCTCGCGATCGCCCTGTCCGATCGCGCGGTGGTGCTGGAGCGCGGCGCGGTGATCTGGAACCGGTCCGTCACACGCATTGCGCGACGACCTCGCGCTGAGGAGAAAAGCGTTGTGGATGTGAACAATCGTATTGCCGTGATCGGAGCCGGTTTGATTGGGCGCTCCTGGGCGGTCGTGTTCGCAGCAGGTGGTTGCGAGGTGGCGCTCTATGATGCGGCGCGCGACGTCGCCGAGAACGCGCGCATGCTGGTCGTGCAGGGCCTGGAAGATCTTGCCGAGCAGGGACTCCTGAAAGATCCGTCGGCCGCCGCCGCACGCGTGCGCCTCGCCGGCGATCTCCGCGATGCGCTCGATGGCGCGGTTCTTGTGCAGGAGAACCTCCCCGAGAAGCTGGAGACCAAACACGCGATTTTCTCGGAGCTCGACCGGCTCGCCGCCCCCGAGGCGATTCTGGCGTCCTCCACCTCCACCATCGTGGCAAGCCTGTTTTCAGAAAGGCTCGCGGGACGGCATCGTTGCCTGGTTGCCCATCCGGTCAATCCGCCGCATCTGATCCCGCTTGTGGAGCTCGTCGGCGCGCCTTGGACGGCGCCGGCAATCATCGCCAAGGCGAAGGCGATCTACGAGGCCGTGGGCCAGGCACCGATCGTGGTCAAGCGCGAGATCGACGGTTTCATCCTCAATCGCCTGCAAGCCGTGCTGCTGTCGGAGGCATTCCGCCTCGTCGGAGACGGCTACGTCACGCCGCAGGATCTCGACAAGACTCTCAAAGATGGACTGGGCTTGCGCTGGTCGTTCATGGGGCCATTCGAGACAATCGAGCTCAATGCTCCCGGCGGTATCCCCGACTACTGCCGACGCTATGGTCCGAGTCTCAGCGCGTTGAGCATGGCAAATCCGTCGCTCTACGCGGACGAGAATCTCGCGCGCATCCTCGCGCAGTGGGGAAAAGCTTTGGCACCCGAGCAGGTCGCCGCGCGCATGCGCTGGCGCGACCGCCGCCTCGCCGCGCTGAGGGCACATCAGCGCTCGCAACCGGCCGGCTGAGGTTTTACCGTCGCAAACACCGCTACCGCGCCGGCGCGGGAATTTGCACCAATTCAGAGAGCTGCGCTTTCGAGAGCGGCGTTTGCAGATATCGCGAGGTGATCGCATCTTTCATCATCGCATCAAGGCCCACGACCTTGTCCGGTGCGAGCATGTCTTTCGGGAAGAACTCGTCGCGCAGGCGCTGGGCGATACCTTCCGATACTCCGGCGAGCTCCGCGTAATGCTTGAGCGCGGCGGGATCGGCATACATCCAGTCGATGGTCTCCCGATACGCCTGCATGAAGCGCCCGAGCACATCCTTGCGCTTCTGCAACGTATCCGCGTTAGTAATGAGCACGCGTGCCGTATCGCGCCGGATCGCGGAAACGTCGGCTGCTCGCGCCACCACACGGATTTTGCCTTCCTCGACGGCATCGACCCCGAATGGCGCCTCAGCCCAGCCGACATCGATGCGACCCGACATGACCTGAGTGAAGGTCGCGGCGGGCCCGCCGATTGCTATCGGCCTTGCCTTGAGACGATATTGCTTGATGAGGTCGAACACGTCGTACTTGCTGGCGGCGTTGCTCGTCCAGTAGGCGATCGTCTTGCCATCGATGTCCTTGATCGTCTTGATCGGCGAGGCAGCCTGAACATACCAGTAGGTGGCGGCACCCGTCGTGCTCGCCCCGATCACGCGCAGCGGGGCGCCCTTGGCATAGGCACGCAGCACTGCGATCGTCCCAACGTCCACTCCCACGTCGCTGCCGCCGGATGCCACCGTCGATTCGACCTCGCCCTCACGCGGGTAGAGCACATCGAGCATGATTCCGTGCTTGCTGAAGATGCCGGCGGATTGGCCGAGCTCCGGCGCCGCTGATTCCCAGGTCCCACGCTGGGCGCTCGCGACCTTGAGCAGGTCCGCGCCCGATGCTTGCGGCATGACCGCGCACAAGGCTGCAAGGATCGCGGCACCGCCGGCGACCCTGTTCATTTTTCCCCTTCGTTTCATCGCTGCTCCCCGTCCTCCTCGCAGCATAGCACAGTTGTTCGTGACCGGAGCCGCTGCCGCGGCCACCGTGACCGGCGAACGGGTCGTTGATTGGCCGTCCGGATCGTGTAATTGCATCAAACTGCTACCGGCCTAGACCGCCCCGCGATAGCGCGCACATTCCTGAGCAGGAATATTGGAACATGACAGGCGATCTCGATCTTGTGGCGCTGGCAAATGGCGCAATCGACGCGGCGATGGACGACATCCTCACGAAATTGTTGACTCACCTCAAGCTCGACGCGAGCAACATCACGTTCGACGCGCTGTTCCAACGTGTGGTGGATCTCGCGTTGGCCTCGGTGACGGTCGCCAACATGTTCGCCCTGGGCGGCGCGATTTTTTTCGTTACCACGCTCTTGATGCGCACGATGGTGCCGCTGCGGGTGGCCGGCATCATCAGCGACGTGTTCTTCATCGCGTATGGCGTGCTGTCGGCCACGATAACGACTTTGATGTTATATAGCCTGCTGCTGCCCATCAATATTTTTCGCCTCACGCAGATGCTCAAGCTCGTGAAGAAGGCGCGAGCGGCCGCCCAAGGCGATTTGTCCATGGATTGGCTCAAGCCGTTCATGACTCGGCGCAAGTACACCAAGGGCGACGTGCTGTTCCGAAAAGGCGATCGAGCCAACGAGATGTTCTTCACCGTGACGGGAAAATTTCTGGTGACCGAATTGGGGATCGAGCTGCCGCCCGGACGGCTCGTGGGCGAACTCGCTTTTCTCGCACCCGACAACCGGCGCACCCAGTCCCTCGAATGCGTGGAGGATGGGGAAATGCTCGCCATCACGTATGACCGGCTGCTCGAAATCTATTTCCAGAATCCGGAATTCGGCTACTACTTCCTGCGCCTGAGCACGGAGCGACTGTTGCAGAATATCACGCGGCTCGAAGGTATTATCGATCAGTACAAAGCCAAGGAGCAGGCCGCCGCCGCAAGCCCCGCGCAGCAGACCTAAACCTTGCAGGGCGCCAGCATGTCACGATCGCTGGGCCACGAAGAACGCCTCCAACACACGGCCTTCCTTGTTCTCGATCTTATGCGGCCCGTCGAGGTTGTAATCGTTTCCCAACGCTTTCACCGTCGCGGCCGACGCGAGCACGCGATTGGGCGCACCCGCGGCCTCCATGCGTGCGGCGATATTTACAGTATCGCCCCACACATCGTAGGCGAATTTTCGCGTGCCGATCACTCCAGCCATGACCGGCCCGGAGTGCAGCCCCACCCGGATCGAGAACGGCACCGGTAGCCGCGAGCGCAATCGCGCGGTTGCCGCAACCATATCCAGCGCGAACTTCGTCGCGAGCCGGGCGTGATTGGGACGCGGCGTGGGGAGGCCGCAGACGGCCATGTAGTTGTCGCCGATGGTCTTTATCTTTTCGATGCCTGCATCTTCGGCGAGCTTGTCGAACTCGCTGAACAATTGATTGAGGCAGGCGACGATCTCAAACGCCTTCATGCGCGCCGTGATCTTGCCGAAGCCGACCACGTCGGCAAAAATGACCGTGGCGTCATCGAAATGGTCGGCGATGTTGCTTTCCCCGTTGCGCAGCCGCGTCGCGATCTCGGCCGGCAGAACGTTGCGCAGCAGCTTCTCGGAATGGCGCTTCTCGTTCTCGATCTTGCCGAGATACTCGTTTTCCAGCGCCCGTAGCGAGTGCCTGCGCAGTGCCGCCCCGATGCGTGCCCGCAAGATCGACGGATTGAAAGGCTTGGGCAGATAATCATCGGCCCCGAGTTCGATGCACTGCGAGACCTTCTCCGCGTCGGTGTCGGCGCTGATCATGACCACCGGGATATCGCGCTTGTCTGGATCGCTCTTGATCAGTCTGAGCACCTCGTCCCCATTCATATCCGGCATCATGAGATCGAGCAGAACGAGACTGAACTTTTCCTTCTCGATCAGCGCGATCGCCTCGCTTCCGCTTGCCGCGCTAGCGATCCGCTCGTGACCATCCGTTTCGAGCAGCAATTGCAGCGTGTATCGATTATCCTCGTTGTCGTCGACGATGAGGATACCGGGGAGATCGGTTGCCATGCGTACCTCGAGTTCCTCTCCTCGGCTAATCTCGGCTGCCCCGTTTTCGGCTGCGCAGGGAGCCGCCTTCATCATATCGCCTGCACCACCGGCTTAGAAAGCCAGGCGACAACGCAACCAATTTGGCCGCTGCGGGCCGGCGTGGCTCAAGAGTTTGCATGATCATCGGAACCCTCGCCGAGATCGCGATAGACGTCGAGTGCCTGCCGGTGCAGCGAGTGCGCGTCCGAGAGATCACCGGCGAACAGTCGCGCCGATGCAAGCGCGCTGAGGCAGCGCGCCAGCGTCTTTGTTGTTCCAAATGGACGCACCAGCGCGTGCGCTTCGCGCAGCAGGCGCTCGCTCTCCTCGGCGCAGTCGGGAGAAAGGCGCGCGGTCCCCGCCCGCAATAATACTCGGCCCTCGTGAAAGCTGTCGCCGAGCTTGCGGTAGAGATCGGCGGCGCGCATCGCTTCCTCGTAATCGGCGGGATCGTCGAGCTCGCGCACGTCGCCGGCCTGCCAGGAAAGAAGCTGCGCCGCTTTTTTGGGCGGTGTCCCATTGCCGGCTTTTTCGAGCGCCGCGACGACCCAGTGCCGGTGCTCGAGCATCAAGCCGAGCTCCGCCCACAACAGGTGGCTGTGCGCCACAAGATCGATCCCGACTGCGACATCGCCGTCCGCTCCGAACGCCCAGTCCAGCGCGC
>VAZQ01000234.1:9768-13675 GCA_005883115.1 Alphaproteobacteria bacterium
GGGCGCATAGGATGCGATCCACTCACGCGTCGCCGTCGTCTCCCATACCTCCGTTGCTTGCGCGAGCCGCGCGGCAAAGTGCTCGGCGTGCCGGCGGCGCAGGATCGGCGCATCGACGAGCTTCTCGGCCGAAAAATATCGGGTGGACTCGAGCAGCCCATAGCGGCATTCGCCGCCGCCGAGATCGGCATGGACCAACGACTTCTCTACCAACGAGAGCAGCAGATCCCCGATTTGCTCCGGCGACATTTCCTCGCCGGCAACCACGGCGCTAATCGAGGCGAGCGTGGTTTCGCCCAAGAACACCGACATCCGGGCGAGCAACGTCTTCTCCACATCGCTGAGCAGGCCGTAGCTCCATTCGATCAGAGCGTGGAGCGTCTGCTGGCGCGGCAAGGCGGTGCGGCTACCGCCGGTCAGGAGACGGAAGCGCTCATCAAGGCCGCGAGCGAGCTTATCGACGGGCAGCACTTTGAGCCGCGGCACCGCCAGCTCGATCGCCAAGGGGATGCCATCGAGCCTGCGGCAGATCGACGCGACGGTAGCGGCATTGGCATCGGTGAGAGCGAATCCGCAGCCGAGCGCGTTCGCCCGCTCCACGAACAGACGCACGGCGGCGTAGTCGCGCGCGCGCTCCGCGGTGGCCGCTTCGCCGGGCTGCGGCGCCGCCAGCGAGGGCACGCGAATAACGCTTTCCCCTGCGATCGCCATTCGCTCACGGCTCGATGCCAGGATCGACAGGTGGGGGCAGCTGCGCATCAGCGCTTCGGCAATGCGCGCGGCTTCAGCGATGACGTGCTCGCAATTATCGATGATCAGAAGAAGCCGTTTGGTCTTAAGGCCGGATGTGAGCGTGTCCAATGCGCTGGTGGTCGCGCTCAGACTGATGCCCAAGACATCGGCGATGATGGACGTTACGAGCTGCGCGTCATTGAGCGGGGCGAGCTCGGCGAGCCACACGCCGTCGGGGTAGCGATCGAGCAGGCTGCGGCCGGCCTCGATCGAGAGCCGGGTCTTGCCGACCCCGCCGGAGCCGGTGAGCGTTACCAGACGGTGATCGCTCAGCCGCGCCTTGATCTCCGCGAGATCGGCTTCGCGGCCGATCAAACTGGTCAACTGCTGGGGAAGATTATTGGTAGCGGCACCGATGTCGGCACCCGCCGGCGCGCTTTGGTCAGCCACTGCCGCTGCTGTGACTTCCCCAGCGCTCTCGCGTGTGACCGGGGCCACGAAGCGATAGCCGCGTCCGGCGACTGTGAGCAAATAGCGGTCGCCGTCGCCTGCCGCCGCGAGCACCTTGCGCACCGCGGAAATGTGAACCTGAATATTGTTTTCTTCCACCACCACGCCGGGCCAGATCTCGGCCATCAGCTCATCCTTGGTCACCAGCTGGCCGTGCCGGCTCACCAGCAACAGCAGGATTTCGAACGCGCGCTGCCCGAGCGTGACCGGGACACCGTGGGCCAACAGTTCGCGCCGCGCGGCCAGCAATCGGAATGGTCCAAAGGCGAAAGCTTCGCTCATTGGGGATCACTCTGCCGCCGATAGCGGCGGTTCGACGAACCGCAGCGTGAGCCGATTGCGGCCATCACGGCGTTCGTAATCCATGCCGGTCGCGAAGCTGCGCATGAGATGAATGCCAAGCTCCCCCACCTTCGCCTCCTCGAGCGAACGCGCCGAGACCGGGGGTGGCGCCCGGGTAGGATCGAATTGCTGGCCGTTATCCTCGATTCGGGCGACCAGATTTTCACCGTTGCGTTCGAGCTCGACGGCGATTTCGAGCGGATCGTCCCGTCTAGCCCCATACATGATGATGTTGGCGACCGCCTCTTCGAGGCAGAGCTGCACGGCGAAGGACACGTCGGGCGACGTGCGCTCTTGGGTGAACCCTTCGATCCAGCCCGCTAGGCGCTTCAGTTCGGCAACGTCCTTACGCAGCACTAGACGACTTGCTTCACTATTCGCCATCGCAATCACGATGCCAGCGCCGCGATTGCAGCGGCTTCGGTCTGATGGACAGGGATCAGCGCATCCATGCCCGCGGTCTTGAGCACCTTTGCGACATTATTATCGGGACACAGGATGACCAAGTTGCCGCCGTTGTTCTTGACGATCTTGGCGCCGACAAGGAGAACACGAATACCGTAGGACGCGAGGAAGTTCACGGCGGAAAGATCGACCACGATCTTTTGTTTTTCCGTGGCGATCTTGTTGAATGGCAACTCGACGACCACCGCGCCCGTCGTATCGAAGCGCCCGCGCAAGACAAGCTTGGTGATGCCGCCGGCGAGATCGTCGACCGAGATGTCCATGCAGCACCCGTTGGTCCGCCACCCACACCCGCGCTGTCTTAGCCGTATTCCCCCGCTGGCGGAATGCTCAAACGGTTCGCCTTCAGAAGATTTCAGGACAATTCAGTCGCAAGCATAGCCGCGCGGCTTCTGAGGCACCGAAGGGGCACCAAAGCTCCGCTCATTTCCGCGCAAGCGGGAATCCAGGAGAAGCTGGGTCCCCGCTTTCGCGAGGACGAACGGAGTCCAGGATAAGCCCGGCCATGCCGGCTTGTGGTTCGATATGACGCGAACATGGTCTAGAGTGCTGCTTCGGCATGAATCGGAACAGCACGCTGACCGGGGATCGGCTGATGGGAGCTCCGCCCCGCATCCTCGTTGTCGATGACAACGATGACAACCTCTATACGTTGACGCTTCATCTTGACCTCGAGGGCTATACCGAGGTCGAGACCGCCCGCGACGGCGAGGAAGCGATTGCGCGCCTCAAGACCGGCACCTTCGACCTCGTCCTTCTCGATGTGATGATGCCGAAGGTCGACGGATTCCAGGTGCTCACCTGGCTGAAGGATCAGGCGCGGCTGCGCGATGTTCCCGTCATCATGATCTCGGCACTCACGGAGATGAACAGCATGGCGCGTTGCATCGAGCTCGGCGCCGTTGACTATTTGCTCAAGCCGTTCAACCCGGTTTTGCTGAAGGCGCGCCTCGGTGCCACGCTCGAGAAGAAACGGTTGCGGGACGAGATCGACGCCCATCTCGCGCGCCTGCAGGAGGAGCTCGATGCAGCGCGCCGGCTGCAGATGGCCATGGTGCCACAGTCTTTCCCGGCCCCACGCCCGGACTTTCCGATCGATTTGTGCGCGAGCATGGAACCGGCGCGGGAGGTTGGCGGCGATCTCTACGACTTTTTCGTCACCGAGGACGGAATGCTGTGCTTCCTCGTCGGCGATGTGTCGGGCAAAGGCATGGCGGCGGCACTGTTCATGGCGCGCACCAAGAGCCTCATTCGCATCGCCACGGATCTCATGCGCTCGCGGCAGGGACCGTCGGCAGCGCCGGCCGAGATCATCGCGCGGGTAAACCGCGAGCTCTGCCAAAACAACGGCGACATGATGTTCGTAACGCTGTTCTTCGCCATGCTCAGACCCTCGAACGGCGAGATCGAATTCTGCAATGCCGGCCACAACGCGCCGTACCGTTTGAACGGGCAAGGGCTGGCCCCGATCGAAGGTGGCAAGGGCATCATCCTCGGTGTTCGCCCCGATGCGGTCTACACCACGGGACGGACCTCTCTGGCGCCGGACGAAAGCATCTACGTCTTCACCGACGGCGTGACCGAGGCAGCCAATCTCGACGGAGAGCTCTTCGCCGAAGCGCGCCTGGAAGCTGTGCTGCGCGCGAGCACCGACTGCTCGAGCGCGGCCGCGATCGTAAAGTCGGTCGGCGAGGCAGTCCGTGGCTTCGTCGGGACGGCGTTTCCATCCGACGATATCACCATGCTGGCCGTGCGCCGGCTCGACCCGTCCGCCCTGTGAGGCGGGCCTCGCAGCCCCGGACCGCGGGCAGCGAGGGGCCGGGTCTGCCGAGCTTAACCGCGGATTCAGAACGATTCA
>VAZQ01000235.1 GCA_005883115.1 Alphaproteobacteria bacterium
AACCGTCAGAAAGACCCGTCATATGAGCCGGCTATTGGAGGCCTATTGACGATGGGCTGCAGATAATCAACCAAGCTGCCAGTAACCCTCTATTTTCCCTACGGTATTTCCCTCCAACGCCCTCCAGGATATCCCACACCCCTACTCCCACTCGATCGTGCCCGGCGGCTTCGACGTCACATCATAGACCACGCGGTTGACGCCCTTGACCTCGTTGACGATCCGGGTTGCCACATGCGCGATGAATTTCATGTCGAAGGGATAGAAATCGGCGGTCATGCCGTCGGTCGAAGTCACCGCGCGCAAACCGACGACGTAATCGTAGGTGCGGTAATCGCCCATCACGCCGACGGTGCGCACCGGCAGCAGAACGGCGAACGCCTGCCAAATGTCGTCGTACAGCCCGGCGCGGCGGATTTCCTCGATAAAAATGTCGTCGGCGCGCCGCAGAATGTCGAGCTTTTCCCGGCTAATTTCTCCGGGACAACGGATGGCTAATCCTGGACCAGGGAATGGATGCCGGCCGACGAAAGCTTGCGGCAAACCGAGCTCGCGGCCAAGCGCCCGCACCTCGTCTTTGAACAGCTCGCGTAATGGCTCGACGAGCTTCATGTTCATGCGCTCGGGCAAGCCGCCGACATTGTGATGCGATTTGATGGTTACCGACGGCCCGCCCGTGAACGATACGCTCTCGATCACGTCCGGATAGAGCGTGCCTTGCGCCAGGAAATCCGCCCCGCCGAGCTTCTTCGCCTCTGCCTCGAACACGTCGATGAAGAGCCGGCCGATGGTCTTGCGCTTGAGCTCGGGATCGGTAACGCCGGCAAGCGCCTCGAGAAATAGCCCTTCCGCGTCGACGTGCACGAGCGGGATGTTGTAACTATCGCGAAACAGAGCAACCACCTTCTCCGCCTCGGCAAGGCGCAGCAATCCGTGGTCGACGAAGACGCAGGTGAGCTGTTCGCCGATGGCTTGGTGAATCAGGACAGCGGCGACCGCCGAATCGACGCCGCCCGATAGCCCGCAGATCACCCGACCATTGCCGACCTGCGCGCGGATTTTCTCCATTGCTTCCACCTTGAACGCCCGCATGGTCCAGTCGCCCTTGCAGCCGGCAATCTTGCGCACGAAGTTGCGCAACAACGCGGCGCCGTGCGGCGTGTGCACCACTTCAAGGTGGAATTGGGTAGCGTAGAACCGCCGCTGCTCGTCCGCGATCATGGCGATGGGTGCATTCGGCGAGGTGCCGACCACACGGAAACCGGCGGGCAGCCCCGTCACGCGGTCGCCGTGACTCATCCAAACCGGATATCGCTCACCCCTGCGCCACACGCCTTCGAACAGCGGCGAATCCTCGATCACCGTCACCTCCGCGCGGCCGAACTCACGGTGGTGCCCGCCTTGGACCGTGCCGCCGAGTTGCTGCGCCATCGCCTGCTCGCCGTAGCAGATGCCGAGGATCGGCACGCCCGCCGCATAGACAGAGGGCGGCGCGAGCGGCGCGCCCTGCTCGAGCACCGAGGCCGGCCCGCCGGACAGGATCACGCCCTTCGGGCGCAACCGTGCGAAAGCTTCGTCAGCGTTCTGAAACGGCACGATTTCGCAATAAACTTTGTCTTCGCGCACCCGCCGGGCAATGAGCTGGGTGACCTGCGAGCCGAAATCGACGATGAGAATCTTGTCGTGGCCGGCGAGCCGAACCGCATCGGCATCGCGCACGAGGGGGGAATCGAGAAGACTCATTGAAATCCTATGTGCGAGGCGAACGCGGTCCGGTCAAGGCCGGTATTTCATCGCCACCCGCAAAACTTTCCGCCCGCGCCATGCGCAGGCTCAGCGCCGCCGCACGAGCACGGCCACATAGAATCCATCGGTGTCGGTGCGGCGCGGCGTCATCAGCAGCCCTTGTTCCGAGATCAGCGCGGCCTCGCGGAAGAGAGGCGCGCGCTCCTCCAGCACGCCCGTAAGTTCGACCGGCGGCAAAAGGGTGAAATCGCTTTGGCGAGCTAGAAATGCGCGGACCTGATCGCCATTTTCGTCCGCAAGCAGCGAGCAGGTGACATAGCCAATGCGGCCGCCGGGCTTCACCAGCGCTGCCGCGCGGTCGAGCACCTCGGCTTGCTCCTCCACCCGCTGCGCAAGCGCTCCGGGGCGCACACGCCATTTGGCGTCGGGATTGCGCCGCCACGTGCCGATCCCGGTACAAGGCGCGTCAATGAGCACCAGGTCCGCGCGGCGCTCCAGATCGCCGAGCAAATTTTCCTGCGCGCGGGGCGTTCTGACCTGCACATTGTGAACGCCCGCGCGCTCGAGGCGCTCGTGAATCGGGGCAAGTCGCCGCTTATCCGAATCGGTTGCGTAGATTTGCCCCCGATTTTCCATGATGGCCGCGAGGGCGAGCGTCTTGCCGCCGGCGCCGGCGCAGATGTCGATGACCTGTTGGCCGGGTTTGGCCCCGCAGAGCAGCGCTGCAAGCTGCGAGCCTTCGTCCTGCACCTCGACCAGGCCTTTGATGAAGCCCGGCTCGGCATGGATGGCAGGGCTCTTGGCGTCAGCATCAAGCGCAAGGCGCAGACCGACCGGCGACCAGCGCGTGAGCACGGGATTGAGGTGCGCGAGGGCAGCGCAGGCCCTCTCCCGTTCCGCCTTGAGCGCGTTGACCCGCAGATCGAGCGGCGCGCGGCTCGCCAGCGCCGCGGCTTCGGCTATGCGCTCTCCGCCGAAGACGCGGGCGAGATAGGGATCGAGCCATTGCGGGTAATCGCCCGCGACCCACGCTGGCGCACCGGCGAGATCGGCCGCGCCCAGCCGCGCGTGCTCCTCCGCGCTTAGCGGCGCCGGCGCAAAGCGGCCGCCATCGGCGCGCGCCGCGATCGCTTCGCAGTCGAGCTTGCGCTCGAGCCGCAGCATGCCGAGCAGCACCGCGCGCGGGTGTTGATCACCCATGATGTGGGCACTCGAGGCGCGCCGGCGCAGCGCATCGTAGACGAGGCCTGCGATCGCCGCCCGGTCCGCCGAACCGGCGAAACGGTGCACCAAGCCCCAATCCTTGAGCGCATCCGCCGCCGGACGACGCTTCGCCTCGATGTCGGCGATCACTTCGATGGCCGCGGAAATGCGAGCGCCGGGCGTCATCAGATCCCGAGCAGGATGCGGATCATGAAAATCAGCCACATGATCGTCAGAACAAACGCGCCCAGCCCGAACGCCGGGCCGCGCCGGTTCACGTCGTTGTCGGTCACGTGGATGTAGGCGTGAACCAGGCGCGATGCGACGAAGATCCATGCCAGAACCACGAACAAGAGGTCGGCGTGGCGCGTGATCCAGGCGAGGATCGTCAGCACATAGAAGAGAACGGGCAGCTCGAGCTGGTTATGATAGGCATTACTGATCTGGGCGATCCGCGGCGGCCAGTTCGGCTCGCGCAAGGCGATGTCTTGCGCCTTGACCTCGCCGATCCTGAACGCCCGGGTGCGCAGATGCGCCATCCAAAAGAGCAGCACGAAGGTCGCGATGACCTCGACGAACAGCGGCAGCAGGACAGCCTGGATCGACACGGCGGCGGGCCCTAGAGGAGTTCGCCTAGCTTGGCGAGCCGCGGCGGCGAAAGCAACCACCCACCGCCGTCATCATCGCGGCCACACGGTCTCCTTCGCCGTGCGTCAGGCCCATGCGAACACATATTGCCATAGCGCGGCGTCTGCGCGTCATGCAAATGCCGCTCCTAAGTAGCGTGCAAGCTGCAACGCTGTCGCCTTCGCGGGCGTGCGCACGCGTCTGCCTTCGGGCAGGGATTAGGGCCGGCTGGGATAATTCGGACTCTCGCGTGTGATCGTTACGTCGTGTACGTGACTCTCGCGCATGCCGGCGGCCGAAACGCGCACGAATTCCGCCTTCTCGTGCAGCTCCTGCAAGGTCTTCGCACCGACGTAGCCCATGGCAGCGCGTAGCCCCCCGCTTAATTGGTGCAGAACGGTCGCTGCCGCGCCTTTGTATGGCACCTGGCCTTCAACCCCTTCCGGCACGAGCTTGAGCGTGTCCTTAATGTCCTGCTGGAAATAACGGTCAGCAGAGCCGCGCGCCATGGCGCCTACCGAGCCCATGCCGCGATAGGTCTTGTACGAGCGGCCCTGATAGAGAAAGACCTCGCCCGGCGTCTCGTCGGTACCCGCGAGGAGCGAGCCCACCATGGCGCAGTCGGCGCCCGCGGCGAGGGCCTTGGCGAGATCGCCGGAATATTTGATGCCACCGTCGGCGATCACCGGCGTGCCGGTTTTCCGCGCCACCTCGACCGCATCCATGATAGCCGTGAGCTGCGGCACCCCGACCCCGGCCACGATTCGGGTGGTGCAGATCGAGCCCGGGCCAATGCCAACCTTGATCGCGTCCGCGCCGGAATCGATCAGCGCCTTCGCGCCCTCGGCGGTCGCGATATTGCCGGCAACCACCTGCACCGCGTTCGAGTGCCGCTTGATGCGCTTGACGGCATCGAGGACCGAACGCGAATGGCCGTGCGCGGTGTCGACAACCACGAGGTCGACTCCCGCCGCGATCAGGCGGGAGGTGCGCTCGAATCCCTTGTCGCCCACGGTCGTCGCGGCGGCAACGCGCAGACGCCCTTGCTCGTCCTTGCAGGCATGCGGATTGGCGACCGCCTTTTCGATGTCCTTGACCGTGATCAGCCCCACGCAGCGATACTGATCGTCGACTACGAGCAGCTTTTCAATACGGTGCTGATGGAGAAGGCGCTTGGCCTCGGCCTGTCCGACACCCTCGCGCACGGTGATGAGCCGCTCCTTGGTCATCAGCTCGGCCACCTTCTGGCGCGGATCGGTGGCAAAGCGGACGTCGCGGTTGGTAAGAATGCCGACGAGCTTGCCGGCGCGCACGTTGCCGCCGCCCTCCACGACCGGAATGCCGGAAATGCGGTGATCCTGCATCAGGGCCAGCGCATCCGCCAGCGTGGCGCCAGGATCGATGGTGAGAGGATTGACCACCATGCCGGACTCGAACTTCTTGACCTGACGGACCTGCGCGGCTTGCTCCTCCGGCTCGAGATTGCGGTGAATGACGCCAAGCCCCCCGGCTTGCGCCATGGCGATCGCCATCTTGGCCTCGGTCACAGTGTCCATGGCCGAGGCGACGATCGGAATATTGAGCGGAATGTCGCGAGTG
>VAZQ01000236.1 GCA_005883115.1 Alphaproteobacteria bacterium
TATCACCGTGAGGCGTTGGAGTGTGGCACTCCTTCGGCAGCCTTCGCCTCGTTCCAGAGCGCGTCCATTTCCTCGAGCGTTGCCGCTTGCAGGGTCTTCCCGCGGTCCGCAAGCGCCCGTTCAATCATAGCGAAGCGGCGCTCGAACTTACGATTTGTAGCACGCAGCATCGCTTCGGGATCGACGTCGAGATGACGAGCTAGATTGACCACCGCGAACAGCAGGTCGCCGACCTCGGCGGCTGCGGTCGCGCGATTGCCCGCGGCGAGGTCGCGCTCGATTTCGTCGGCCTCCTCGCGGATCTTGGCCAGTACCGCGAGCGGGTCGTTCCAATCGAACCCGACCTTGCCGGCTTTGGCCTGTAATTTGAGCGCACGGGTGAGGGCAGGGAGCGCGGTTGGAACGCCGGCGAGCGCAGTCGCGGTAGCGTTGCCACTCGATTTTGTGGCCTTCTGCGCCCGTTCCGCGGTCTTGATACGCTCCCATATCCCTTCAACTGCCTTCGGCGTGACACCGCGGGTCTCGCCGAACACGTGTGGGTGACGCCGCACCAGCTTTGCGGTGAGGCTTTCGACCACATCAGCAAAGTCGAACGCGCCTTGCTCCTGCGCCATCCGGGCATGGAAAACGACCTGGAGCAGGAGATCGCCCAGTTCCTCACGCAGGTCGTCGAGGTCACCGCGTGCGATAGCGTCGGCGACTTCGTAAGCCTCCTCGATGGTATAGGGGGCGATGGTCTCGAATGTCTGTTCCAGGTCCCACGGGCACCCGGTGCCCGGCGTGCGCAGCGCCGCCATTATTTCGAGCAGCCGCGTAATGTCGCGCGAAGGAGTCATGACGAGATCGCCAAGGTAAGATAACGGTTGCGGACCATACAATGCTTGCTGCCGCCCGTCCGCGGTCTGCTTCGTCGGTTCTTGCAGACCGGGAGGCGGCGGCTGACGAGCGTATTGCGGCTTCGGCCCTTAGTGACCGGACCGCTCGGCCTGGCGGCTCGCCTCGAACAAGAACCAGCAGCGCTTTTCGGCCTCATCGATGAACACCTCGAGGAAGCTTGCGGTCGCCACGTCTTCGTGCTTGTCGGCGAGCTCGTGCGCGGCGCGCATGTGCTGGACTTGCGCCTTATTGTCGTTCATCAGCTCGAGCAGCATGTCGATCGCAGCCACGTAGCTCTTATCGTTATCCTTGATCCTTTGCAGCTTGCCGATGTGGCCTATCGACCGGATCGTGGTGCCCCCGATCCTGCGCACCCGTTCGGCCAGAATGTCTATGCTGTTTTCCAACTGGCCGGCCTGCTCATCGAGCAGAAGGTGGTAGTCGCGGAAATGCGGTCCGCTCACGTGCCAATGGAAGTTCTTAGTCTTCAGATAAAGAGCAAAGGTATCGGCAAGCAGCGCATTGAGCGCGGCCGATATCTGGCGAACCGCTTCTGGCGAAAGGTCGGTTGGCGTATCGAGCCGAGCGATGCCCGGTTCGAGTTTTCTCACTTTGCTGGTCACGGGCCTACCTCGCGTTCGGGGAGGGACGTGAATACTAAAGCGCCAGCAGTCAAACCGCCCGTGATATTCAAAGGACCCAGACATTCCATTCCAGTAATTCGCATAAGAAATATTATGGAATATTTTTTTGCTAGAAGATCAGCCCGTAAGAAATTGAAAAACAATAGAATTCACTCATGGACCCGCATTCCGTTCACGCGAGCGCCGCCTCCGGCATAACTAGCTTGAGCCCGTCGAAGGCTGGCTCCACGTGGGGCGGCAGCTTGGTGCGCAGTTCTGCATAATCGAGGTCGGCATGCAGATTAGTCAGGATGGCA
The DNA here is from genome assembly GCA_005883115.1 of Alphaproteobacteria bacterium. Taxonomy (GTDB): domain Bacteria; phylum Pseudomonadota; class Alphaproteobacteria; order Rhizobiales; family Xanthobacteraceae; genus VAZQ01. Next base: position 1,817 of record VAZQ01000236.1, read on the forward strand.
TGGCCAGGCTTGATCCGCGCGATCCAGGCGAGCGCATCCTCGACGCTGAAATGGCTCGGGTGCGGCCGGTAGCGCAACGCATCCACGATCCAGACCTCGATCCCGGCAAGCGCCCCGACGGTAGCCTCCGGCAGCCCGCTGAGGTCGCAGGAATACGCAAGCCGCCCGAAACGGAAGCCTAAGGAGCAAATATCCCCATGCTCCTGGAGGACCGGTAGCGCCGTGATAGGCCCGCCCTCGCCATCCACGGTGACGCACAGGCCCGCCTGCAACCGGTGTTCCGTCACGATCGGCGGGTATTCACTGCCGGCAGGCGCCTCGAAGCAATAGCCGAACCGGGCGCGCACCGCCTTCGACGTTGGCTCGTCCAAATAGACGTCGACCCGGCGGCGGCGGTGGATGAAAAGCCCTCGCAGGTCGTCGATGCCGTGGGTGTGGTCGGCGTGCTCGTGGGTGAAGAGCACCGCGTCGAGCCAATTCACGTCCGCGTCGAGGAGTTGCTCGCGCAAATCCGGCGAGGTGTCGACCAGCACTCGGGTGACGCCTGCCCCATTGCGCCGTTCAACCAAGAGCGACGTACGTCGGCGGCGGTTCCTGGGATTATTCGGATCACAGGCGCCCCAGCCGAGTGCGGGCCGCGGAACACCGCCTGAGGAGCCGGACCCGAGAATCGTGAAACTCGCCGCCATGTCGCATGCGCTCAAGATCGCTGCTGGTCCGTGCCGGCCGTTTGCGGCGGCACTTTTCGGAACAGGCGAAAAAAGTTCTCGCTCGTCTGCCGAGCAATCGCGTCCAGCGATACGTCGCGCGCTTCAGCCATAACCTTTGCCGTCTCAACAACATAGGCCGGCTCATTGCGCTTTCCACGATACCGGCCGGGAGCCAAATAGGGGGCATCGGTCTCGAGCAAGATGCGCTCCGCCGGAAGGCTTTGCGCAATCGCGCGAAGCTCATTCGATTTTTTGAAGGTCACGATCCCAGTGAAAGATACGAAGAGACCGAGCGCGATCGCCCGCCGCGCGAGATCGCGGCCGCCCGTGAAGCAGTGCAGCACGGCAGGGAAAGCGCCCCTCCCCGTTTCCTCCTCCAATATGCGTGCCATATCCTCGTCCGCCTCGCGCGAGTGGATGACGAGAGGCAGACCGGTCGCCCGCGCTGCCGCTATATGGTTGCGCAAACCTTGTTCCTGCGCCGCGCGCGGGCTGCGTTGATAGTGATAGTCGAGACCGGCCTCGCCGATTGCCACCACCTTGGGATGATGGGTTCGGTCGATCAGCGCTTCGACCGTGATGTCGCGCTCGTCATGCGCATAATGCGGATGCGTGCCAACCGAGCAATATACATCGGCAAAACCTTCGGCGATGCCGAGCACGTCGGCGTGGCGCTTCACGCGTGTCGAGATAGTAACGATGCGCGCAATGTCGGCCGCCCGGGCGCGCGAAACCACGGCATCGAGTTCCCCGGCAAAATCGGGAAAGTCGAGATGACAGTGGCTGTCGATCAGCATCAGCTCTGTGCGCTACTTTCGCTGTCGACATAGCGGGGAAAGACCGCGGTGGGCGCCGGCAGCGCCGTCCCGGCGGCGATGCGGCTCGTGCCGCCGAGCGCCTGGAAGGCCCGCTCGCCGGCAGGGATCGCGAGCAAGTCGAGCAGTTTGGCGGCAGCACTAGGAACGAACGGCTGGGCGAGGATCGCTACTTGGCGGATCACCTCGGCGGTCACATAGAGCACGGTCCCTTGGCGTGTCGGATCCGTCTTGGCCAGCGCCCACGGGGCCTCGCCGGCGAAATACCGGTTGGCCTCGGCGACCACCGCCCAGACTGCGTTGAGCACCTGATGCAACTGCTGCGTCTGCATCGCCTCGCGCGCCAGTTTGATCATGCCGTCGGCGACGGCAAGCATTGCCGCGTCGGCGCTGGAGAATGCGCCCGGTTTCGGCAGCACGCCGCCAAGTTGGCGCCCGATCATTGTGAGAGAGCGTTGCGCCAGATTTCCGAGGTCATTGGCCAAATCGGCATTGATCCGGTTGGCAATTGCTTCGAGGCTGTAATTGCCGTCCTGCCCGAAGGGGACTTCGCGTAGGAAGAAATAGCGAACCTGATCGACACCATAAGCGTCCGCCAGCGCAAACGGATCGATCACGTTGCCGACGGACTTCGACATTTTTTCTCCTCGGTTGAACAGAAATCCGTGCGAGAAGATGCGGCGCGGGATCTCGATGCCCGCCGAGATCAGGAACGCGGGCCAATAGACAGCGTGAAAGCGCACGATGTCCTTGCCGATCACATGCAGGTCCGCCGGCCAGTAGCGGCGAAATTTTGGGCTGTCTACATCGGGGTAGCCAACCGCCGTGATGTAGTTCGTGAGCGCGTCGACCCACACGTACATGACGTGCTTCGAATTACCCGGCACCTTGACTCCCCAATCGAAGGTGGTGCGCGAGATCGAGAGATCCTGCAGGCCGCCCTTAACAAAGGCGATAACCTCGTTGAAGCGCTCCCTCGGCAGCACAAAGTCGGGATGCCGATCGTAGAGATCGAGCAGCTTCTGCTGGTAAGCGGAAAGCCTGAAGAAATAGCTCTCCTCTTCGACCCATTCGACCGGCGTGCCTTGCGGCCCAACGCGTTCGCCTCGCCCATCGAGCCTAGTCTCGTCCTCGTCGTAATATGCTTCATCTCGAACCGAGTACCAGCCCGAATACTTGTCGAGGTAAATGTCGCCCGCCGCTTCCATTCGCTGCCAAATGCCGACTGACGCCCGGTGATGGCGCCCCTCAGTGGTGCGGATGAATGCGTCGTTCGAGCAATTGAATCGCTCGACCATGGCCTTGAAGCGCGGAACATTACGTTCGACGAGTTGCTGTGGGGTAAGCTTCTCCTTCGCCGCGGTCTGCAACATTTTAATGCCGTGCTCGTCGGTGCCAGTGAGGAAGAGCACCTCGTAACCATCGAGCCGCATGAAACGGGCGATCGCATCGGTTGCGATCGCCTCGTATGCGTGGCCGATGTGCGGCGGGCCATTCGGGTAGGCGATGGCGGTAGTGATATAATAGCGGGGCTTTTCGGTCATCGGTCGGTTCCGTCGGGCGCTTTCGGAAATGACCGAAAAGGCCGGGACACCGGGGTCCCCGCAGGGCCCCGACCCGGCCGTGACGCTTTATCGCTTAGGTATCAACGGCGCGATGCGTCGGCAAGCCAGCCAAACACGTCGAATACCAGTGGCTTGCGCTCAAGATTGAATTCCTCGGCATCGCGGGCAGCAGTATTGATCTTTTCCCATACCTCCGCCAACCGGGCGAGATGGACGACGGACTGTCCGCCAGCGGTTAGTCGGGCGTGGAGCCACCCATTCACCGTGTCGACAAAAGCCGCCAGCGGTGCTGGATCGACCCCGTAGAGACGGTCGCCGAGCGCGTGCAGCGCGCGTGGATCGACGCCTGGCAGAACCTCAAGCAAGCGCAGAGTACGATTGCGCAAGTCGAGTGCGTCACGATCGAGAAGCGCCAGCGCGCGGCCCACGCTTCCGTCCGCAGCGGCGCTCGCGGCCACGATTTCGGAAGCAT
>VAZQ01000237.1 GCA_005883115.1 Alphaproteobacteria bacterium
CGGAGACCTCGACGATGCCGCTGCAGTAGCGGCGTGGAATGGTCTGCGCGGCCCAGGGGCGGAACGCGGTCTCGCGGATATGCTCGAAATTGAGAATGCGCAGATCGGTCGCCCAGTACATGTTTTCCTTCTGGTTGAAGCGCGAGGCGATCCGCACCAGCGCGCCGCGGTAGTCGCAGGGCGGCAACTTGCCCTCGTATTCCGGGCCGGACATATAGAAGTCCATCTCGAACCAACTGGCGGCGCCGGCCGGCGCCGCCGGCAGCGCCAGCGCCGCGGCAAACGCGAAAGCGAGCACCCGCGCACGGCCGAACATGGATCGAGCTCCCCCCACAGCGATCGCGTGACGTGGACGGTGATCCGCGAACGGCGGCGAAATCAAGGTATCGGCCTGCTCGCGATCCAAGAAAGCAGCGACTGTGGCTTTGCCGTCACGCTTTGTCGGTTTCCTCGACGTGCCGCCTTTGCAGCGCCGCTTGCCGTGTCTAAGCTTCGCCGAAAGGGGAGGCGCGAATGCTACGCAGGGCCTTATTGTCCCTGATCGGCGTTCTGTTGCTGGGCGCGGCTGCCCGCGCGGAGATTTACATCTATCACGCCAACGACACCGGCGGCATCATTCCCTGGTCATGCGAGAACGAGGCGATCGCGCAACAGGTCGCCGCGGCCTATTGCGCGCGCTGGGACAAATATCACCGCATCACCAGCGTGCACCGGCGATACGGGGACTTCATCGGCTTCAGCTGCCTGTGGTCGCCTTATATCAATCCCTACGCCCTGCCGGCAGTGCCGACCCGCTACACCTGCTACTATCCACGTCCGCTCCCGCTGATCATCACCAAGTGACTCGTCGCTAACGACGCGCCAGCGTTCACGGCAACGATCAGCTCCATTTCACATCGTGGCGGGCGAGCACCTCACGCACGGCATCGACGAGCTTGTCCTCGGCGACCGCAAACTGCGCCTGCGCCTGATTCTTGAGGTAATCGTCGCGCTCTTTGCTCACTCCCGCGATCTCGGCGCCGAGGATGAGGTCTTTGATTTGGATTTCGCCCGTTGCCTTTTCGTTGCCGCCTTGGATCACCACGCAGGGACTGCCGCGTTTGTCCGCGTATTTCATTTGCGCCGCGAATTTGCCGTCACCCAGATAAAGCTCGGCACGAACCTTTTTGCCCGGCGCGTATTCGGCATCGCGCAATCTCGCCACCAGCCGCTGATAATGTGCGATGGGAATGTCGGGAAAGACCGTCACTACCACCGGACCGGGCTCGGGCCTGCTCTCGATTTTGCCAAGATGCTGCAGCGCTGCGGTCAGCCGCGACACGCCGATGGAGAAGCCCGTCGCCGGGACCGGCTCGCCGCGAAAGCGCGCAATCAGTCCGTCGTAACGCCCGCCAGCGGCAACAGAGCCGAAGCGCACTGGCCGGCCGGCCTCGTCCTTAATGTCGAACGTCAGATCTACCTCGTAGACCGGGCCGGTGTAGTATTCGAGCCCGCGGACGACTGCTGTATCGATAATGATCCGCGGAGGATTTTTCGAATCGGCCCCATATGCGGCTGAACTGGTCAGAGCTGCAATGTTAGCTAGTTCGTTCAACCCCGCCTGATATGTCGGGTTATCAAAAAGGGTTCGCAAGTATTCGATTGTATCTAGATCGCTAACTCCGCCACTGCCATCTGGATTCTGACGGACTACCTGAACCGGCATGCCGAATATGTTGAGAACCGATTCGATCTGGTCCTTCCTTAGCTTTGCGCCCCGCGTGAAATCGCCACTCTCGTCCTTACGACCCTCGGCAAGTAGCGCGCGCACCCCACTCTGACCTAGGCGGTCGAGCTTATCGATCGCTCTCAACACCGTGAGCCGTTTTCCAGCATCCGCCTCGCCGGCAAGTCCAATCGACTCGAGCACACCATCGAGCACTTTGCGATTATTCACCTTGACGATGTACTGACCTTGAAGTCCCAGCGCCTCCATGGTGTCGGCGGCCATCATGCACATCTCGGCATCGGCCGCCATCGATGCCGAGCCGACGGTGTCGGCGTCGAACTGCATGAATTGGCGAAACCGTCCCGGCCCCGGCTTCTCGTTGCGAAAAACCCAGCCCTCGCGATAGCTGCGATAGGGCTTGGGCAGTGACTCGAAGTTCTCCGCCACGTAGCGGGCGAGCGGCGCGGTCAAATCGTAGCGTAGCGACAGCCACTGCTCGTCATCGTCTTGGAACGAGAACACGCCCTCGTTGGGCCGATCCTGATCGGGAAGAAATTTGCCGAGTGCGTCGGTATATTCGATGGCCGGCGTCTCCAGTGGCTCGAAGCCGTAGCGCTCGTACGCCACGCGGATCTTGTCGAGCATGCGCCGCGTCACCGCGATTTCGGCACCGCCGCGATCGGCCAATCCGCGCGGCAGGCGCGGCTTGAGCTTGTTGGTTTTGTCGGGCTTGTCGGCCATTATTGTCCTGCATCGCCGGTTCGCGCGTGGTAGCAGCCGCCTCGCGCAGCGGCAAGGGACGGGGCTGCGATCCAAGAAAACGCCATCGCACGCAGCGTCGAGCAAGCGCAAGCAACGGAGACCGCGCCATGCCATCGGTAGGAGCACAGCGAGCAACCGCCATCCCGAACGATCTCGAGGCCTTTTGGCTTCCATTCACCGCAAACCGGGCGTTCAAGGCGGCGCCGCGCCTCATCGCGCGCGCCAAGGACATGCACTACTACACGCCCGAGGGCCGCGCCGTGCTCGACGGCACCGCCGGGATGTGGTGCACCAATGCCGGGCATAATCGCGATCCGATCGTGGCGGCGATCCGCGCCGAGGCGGCCGCGCTCGATTACGCGCCCGCCTTCCAGTTCTCTCATCCCAAGGCGTTCGAGCTCGCGAGCCGCGTCGCCGCGCTGGCACCCGGCGAGCTCGATCACGTGTTCTTTTGCAATTCGGGCTCGGAGGCGGTCGACACCGCGCTCAAGATCGCGCTCGCCTATCACAATGTGCGCGGCGAAGGCGCGCGCACGCGTCTGATCGGGCGGGAGCGCGGCTATCACGGCGTCGGCTTCGGCGGCATCTCGGTCGGCGGCATGGTTAATAATCGCAAATTCTTCGGCGCGCTGCTCGCCGGCGTCGACCACCTGCCAACCACCTACAACCGCGAGCACCAGGCCTTCAGCAAGGGCGAGCCGGAATGGGGCGCGCATCTCGCCGACGAGCTCGAGCGCATCGTGACATTGCATGACGCCTCGACTATCGCGGCGGTCATCGTCGAGCCGATGGCGGGCTCGACCGGCGTGCTGCCGACGCCGAAGGGTTACCTGCCGCGGCTGCGCGCGATCTGCGACAAGCACGGCATCCTGCTCATTTTCGATGAGGTCATCACCGCCTTCGGCCGGCTCGGCCACGCGTTTGCCGCCGAGCGCTATGGCGTCGAGCCCGACATGATCACCTTCGCCAAGGGTATCACATCGGGCAGCGTGCCGATGGGCGGCGTGATCGTGCGCAAGGGGATCTACGACGCGTTTATGCGCGGGCCCATGCACGCGGTCGAACTGTTTCACGGCTATACCTATTCGGCGCATCCGCTCGCCTGCGCGGCCGGGCTCGCGACGCTCGACCTCTACCGCGAGGAAGGCACGTTCGAGCGCGCGCGCAAGCTCGAGCCGGTCTGGGCCGAGGCGGCGATGTCGCTCAAGGGCCTGCCCAACATCCTCGATATCCGCTGCGTCGGGCTCACCGCCGGCATCGATATCGCGTCCCGACCGGGCGAGGTCGGCAAGCGCGCCTTCGATGCGATGGACAAGGCGTTCCACGAGCACGATCTAGTGATCCGCGCGGCCGGCGAGACGCTCGTGCTCACCCCGCCGCTGATCGTCAACGAAGGCCAGATCGACGAGATGTTCGCCAAGGCAGCGCGGGTGATCAAAGCGGTGGCCTAATCGGCAGCGGACTTCAGTGCCTGGCGAATGCAGGCTGCGGCCGCAGGATCGCCCAGCCGACGGTCAGCACGCGATCGCCGCGGCGGAACGGCAGCGTGAACGGCGGCTGGATCTGCGCGTCGCCCGCGACCGCGCGCAAGCCGACCGGCATCACCGTCGGATCGATGCCGCCCTCTTTGTCTGACGGGTCGGCGCTGCCGGTCCACACCACCACCGCGCCTTTGCTGCGAACATCGCCGAGATCGATCCAAGGCGCGCGCCGCCAATCGCCGTCGATGAGTACCCGCGGCTGCTCCGGCGCGTAATGGGCGACATTGCCGCCGTCCCACATGGAACCGATGACATAGGTCAGGGGTCGGCCGGTGGCGGCGCGAAAGCGGCGTGCGAGCTCGTCGGCGAGCCGATCGCCGGGGTAAAAGACGGCACGGTAGCGGTGATCGATCGCGGGCAGGACCGAATAGCTCGCCGCAAAGACGACGGCGAAAAGGACGAAAACGCCTGCCCACGCCGCCGCGATCCGTCCAAGGCGCGCCGGCTCGATCGCCGTGCGGGCGTGAAGCACGATCCACAGGCCGAGAAAGAGCCACAGCGGATAGCCCCACATGGCGATGGCGCCGCGGCCGCTGAGCGCCGAGATCGCGACGGTGGTCGCCGCGGGGCCAAAGGCCAAGAGCGTCACGATGCGGCGGTCGAAGGCATCGGCCTTCGCCGCAACCGGCATCGCCGCCTCTTCTCCTTTGGGCCGCGGCCAAATAACGGCGGCAGCAATCGCGAGCGCCGGCAGTAGAAACGCCAATTGCCCGAGCGCAAACACCAGCGGATGCAGGACATGATCGAGGGAGCCGCGCGGGCGCTGGCATAGGCAAAGGGGAGAAAGTCGTTGCGCACCAGCCAGACGAGATGCGGCGCCATGATCAGGAGCGCGAGCGCGAGCGCGATGTAAGGGCCCGCTGTCGCCAGCGCCGGACGCGCTTGCCGGTCGAGGAGCAGGAATAAGGCGAGCGGCGCCGCCAGGACGATAACGAAATACTTCGCCCACAGCGCTACCCCGATGGCGCAGCCGAGCAGCACCCAGTGGCCCATGCGGCCGCGCCGCAGGGCGGCATGGAAGGCGTAGCCGGCAAGCGCCCACAGCGGCAGCTGGATCACGTCGTGGTTGAACTTAGCGGCGGTGAAATGGAAGTAATGCAAGCCGTCGAGAATGAGCACGGCAACAAGCGCGCCGACGGCGCCGACGAGTTCTCCCGCAGTCAGCCAGACGATCGCAAAGGCCAACACCACCGCGATCTGTGCCAGCGCATAATACGCGACGTCATGCCCCACCATTCGGTAGACGAGCTCGACCAGCCACCACGGCAGCGGCGGCAGCTTGTCGTAGCCGAGCTGCCATTCACGGCCGCAGGTCAGCGCCTCGATGAGATCGAGCGGCAGATTGGGATAGAGCAGCGCCGGCAGCGCCGTCCAGATCACGAGATGGAGCGCGAGGAAGGCGGCAAAGGCGGCCTCCGGCCGACGCTCGATGATGGCGATCAATCCAGACATCGGCTGCGGCAGGTGCCCTGGGTTTTGCGGAAACTCGTAAGCTGGTCCCGCGGTCGGCCGCGTTATAACGACACAGGGCCGCGCTGGCATAGACCCTAAGCCCATTGGTTGCGGTTGACATCGCCCGAGCCGCGACCGAAGACGAAGCCGCATCCTCATGCCGGTTGTGCTCCCCCCATTCACGCCTCACTTCGCAACACTCGCGCGCGGCTATGATGTCGCGCTCTGCGACGTCTGGGGCGTCGTGCACAACGGCGCCGCCGCCACGTCCGAAGCTTGTGATGCGCTCGGGCGCTTCCGTAAGCAGGGCGGCACCGTGGTGCTGATCACCAACGCGCCGCGCCCGGGCGAAATCGTGGCGCGCACGACGCTCGACAGGCTTGGCGTGCCGCGCGCGGCCTATGACGGCATCGTGAGCTCGGGCGACGTCACCCGCGCACTTATCGCCGCGCGCGCCGGTGCGCCGGTATTTCACATCGGTCCGGAGCGGGATTTGGGGCTGTTCGATGGGCTCGACGCGCCGCTCGCCCCGTTGGAGGACGCCGATTACACGGTCTGCTCGGGCCTCATCGACGATACCGTCGAGACACCGCAGGATTATCAGGACCTCATCGCGCGAATGCGCGCGCGCTCTCTAGCGATGATCTGCGCCAATCCCGATGTCGTGGTCGAGCGCGGCGACCAGCTCGTCTATTGCGCGGGCGCGATCGCTGATCTCTACGCGGCCGCAGGCGGCGACGTCGTCTTCGCTGGCAAGCCGTACCGTCCCATCTACGAGCAGGCACTGGCTCTTGCCGAGGCCACGCGCGGCAAACGCGCCGAACATCATCGCGTCCTGGCGATCGGCGATTCGGTGCGCACCGATGTCAAAGGCGCGGCGGCCTTCGGCATCGATTGCCTGTTCGTGATCGCCGGCATCCATGCCGAGGAGCTCGGCGGTCGCACCGATCCCGACGCCGCGGCGCTGGCCGGGATCTTCGCGGCCGCGGGCGTGATACCGAAGGCGGTGATGCGCCACCTGAGCTGGTAACTCGCAACCGGCACGCTGTCCGCGCGAGCTTGCTTGAACAAGCGCAGCACTCTTGCGATGACAGGAGAGCTTG